>NZ_NHSG01000341.1:0-42972 GCF_020024005.1 Streptomyces purpurogeneiscleroticus | reverse complement strand
ACTCCGCAGCCCACCCCGCCGCCGCCCGGCTCGTGGACTACCGCGGCTGGACCTCCCTGGCCGACTGGCTCTCGGGGTCGGGGCACGGCACCCGCATCGAGCCCGCCGCCCGCCCCGGCGTACAGATCGCGGTCCCGATCGGCACCATCGACTACCGCGACCCGCACCTGAACAAGACTTCCACCTGGGAGTACGCGACCTGGACCTCCCCGGTCCACCAGCTGAAGGTCCCCGCGACGGAGATCATCGCGTCCTGGAACGCGCACACCCCGGCCGGCACCTGGATCGCCGTCGAGGTGCGCGGCATGTACTCGGACAAGACCCGTACCCCGTGGTACGTCATGGGCCGCTGGGCCGCGGGCGACCAGGACATCCGCCGTACGTCCGTGGACGGCCAGACCGACAACAAGAGCACGGTCTACACCGACACGCTCTCCCTCGACAGCCCGGCATCCGGCCTCCGCATCGTCTCGTACGAGCTCCGCCTGACCCTGTACCGCAAGCCCGGTACGGACCTCACCCCCACGGTGTGGCGCGTGGGCGCCATGGGCTCCGACGTCCCCGACCGCTTCACGGTCCCGGCCTCCAAGCCGGGCATCGCCAGGGGCCGTGAGCTGGCCGTGCCGCGGTACTCCCAGGAGATCCACAAGGGCCAGTACCCCGAGTACGACAACGGGGGAGAGGCGTGGTGCAGCCCCACCTCCTCGCAGATGATCATCGAGTCCTGGGGCCGCAAGCCCACTCCCGAGGACCTGGCCTGGGTCAACCCTGCCTACGCCGACCCCCAGGTCTGCCACGCGGCCCGCTTCACCTTCGACTACCAGTACGAAGGCTGCGGCAACTGGCCCTTCAACGCCGCCTACGCCGCGACGTACCACGACCTCCAGGGCGTCGTGACGCGCCTGCACTCCCTCGCGGACGTCGAGAAGCTCATCCACGTCGGCATCCCCGTCATCACCTCCCAGTCCTTCATCGCCTCGGAACTGGACGGCGCGGGCTACGGCACGGCGGGCCACCTGATGACGGTCATCGGCTTCACCCAGTCCGGCGACATCATCGCCAACGACCCGAACTCCCCGACCAACGTCGCCGTCCGCCGCGTCTACAACCGCCGCCAGTGGGAGAACATCTGGCTCCGCACGAAGCGCAAGGACGCCAGCGGCGCCGTGAAATCCGGCACCGGCGGCGTCTGCTACCTCTACTTCCCGGCCAAGCCGACACCAACTCAGCACCGCGTTCTGCGGGAGTTGGGGATTTGCCCGTAGCCGCACCTGAACCCACCTCCAGCGGCAGGTAGCAGCAGTCGACCGTGACCTTGACTGACCGGTGCCCGAGCCATCGGATCACCTCGTGAATGGACACCCCATTCGTCAGGGTCACGGTCGCCCACCCAGACGCGGTACCGCGTCGGCGGATACCGGTAATTCGGGTGCAGTGTCTGTTGCTGCCGGTCAGTACTTCAGTGTGGGCTCAAGCGAACGGGTCGCCCGCCACCCCGCTGAGGCGGACCAGCCCGGGCTTGCCCTCGTCGGTGACGCGCACGTACAGCGTGTAGGCCGAGTTCGTCTCCTCCGCCTTGGCGCGCGCCCAGGCCAGGACCTCCTCGACGTCGGCGCCGGTCACCTCGTAGTCGTCCGACGTGTTCGCCGACCTGTCCCAGAAGTACGCTCGGTAGGTGGCGGCGTCCTGCTCCCAGGTGGTGTCTCGCGGATCCACTCCTCGTACGTGCATGGGGCGATCGTAACGGCCCGGCCCTGCCGGGAACGGAAAGGCTATTGATCGTTTGCCGCCCTCTGACTAATCTCCGTTTCGATCATCCATGCGGGGCCCTGACCTGGCCCACCGCGATGCGAAGCAGGGGGAAGTATGCGTAACTCACTGAGGGCGATCGCCGTTTCGGCTACGAGCCTCGTCATGGCCGGCGGGCTGAGCGCCGGTCCCGCGGAGGCCGTCAGTCACCATGCGGCTGACGCGCGCAAGTTCGTATGCAAGGCGTCGGCCGACAGGCCGCACTGGTCCAAGGGGGCCAAGAGCGTCATCTACAAGACCCGCGTCGAGTGCGCCGGCAGCGAGCCGACCATCAAGGTTCACTGCAAGGGCCAGTTGATCTATTCCGCCGGCGGGTCTCCTGCGACGGCCGCGACGTCGAGCGAGACGCGTACGGTCAAGACGGACGGCACGAAGACGACCTTCTATACACCTGAGGCGGGTGGAAAGAAGGTGGACTGGTCGGGCAAGTTCCAGGGTTCGACGCATTGCACCAGCCCGGGTGCCAGCGTCGAAATCGGCGACGCCAACACCCCTGTGGTCTCGGTGAAGGTCCCGTAGGAGACTGGTCATCGGGTGGGGTGGTGGACCGCCAGCGCCCAGATGACGAAGACGTCGAGTGCCATCACGATGACGGACCAGACGGGGGCGTACGGCAGGAACAGGAACTGGGCCACCAGACTGAGCGCGGCCAGCATGATGCCGGTCATACGGGCCCAGACCGCGCCGTTCAGGATGCCGCAGCCGACGAGGACGGCGACGACGCCCAGGATGAGCAGGATCCAGCCCCACCCGGTGAGGTTGATCCGGTAGAGGTAGTCGTCGAGACGGACGTACACCCCGTCCTCGGCGATCGCGGCGATGCCCTGGAGCACGAAGAGCACACCGTTGACCAGCATCAGGACGCCCGCGAAGGTGACACCGGTGATGACCCAGGCGCGGTTGTCCGGCTGCCCGGACCGGTGCGCTGAAGACGGCTGATCGGTCACGTCGTACCCCTTTCTGTGCACGGCTGTTCACGTCGCCGCGTGCTTCGACCCTCGCTGCCGTGTGCGCGGGGCACCACAGGGGCGGTGCCGTCCGGGTGACGCACCGCGGGCGGGCGTCACCATGCCTCGGTGTCCTCCGGGGACCGGGGCGCGGGCGCTGCCCGGCCGCGGAGTTTCATGGCCAGCAGGGGCAGGAGGAGGACGGAGAGCATTGCGGCGCCGACCATCGCGGCGGCCCGGTCCGTGCCGAGTACCTTCTGGTCCACTCCGATGGTGGTGATCGCGACGACGAGCGGGAGGCACGTCGAGGCGAACAGGGACAGGGCGGTCCGGTCCCGGCGGCCGAGGTCGCGGGGGGCGAGGGCCTGGACCGGTCCGCCGCGGACGAGCAGGAAGAGCAGCAGGAAGACCGGCACCAGGAGCAGGGCACCCAGGTCGCTCAGCAGCGCGTGCAGGTCGAACTCGATGCCGGTGACCACGTAGAACAGCGGTACCAGGAAGCCGAAGCCCATGGCCTCGACCTTGCCGAGTACCTCCGCGCTGCTCTCGGGGGCGGCGCCGTGCAGCACGAGACGGGTGAGGACGCCGGCAGCGAAGGCGCCGAGCAGGACGTCGAGGCCGAACACCGCGGCGAGCCCCAGCATGCAGGCGAGCAGCAGCATGACGAACCGGACGGCGAACTGACCGCTGCTGTGCAGGGTCCGCTCGACCAGCCGGGAGAACCAGGGCGGCCGCGGGCGCAGCGCCCAGAAGACGGCGACGGCCGTGATCGCGCCGAACGCCGCGAGCAGGGCCGCGGATTCGCCCGGCCGGCGCCCGCTGAGCAGCAGCGCCACGGCGACCACCGGCCCGAACTCGCCCACCGCGCCGAACGCCGACATCACGGTGCCGAAGCGGCCCCGCAGCTCCCCGCGGTCGCGCAGGATCGGCAGGACCGTGCCGAGGGCCGTACTGGTCAGCGCGGTGCCGATGACGAAGCTCTGGAACACCTCCCCGCCGGTGACCAGGAGGGCGAGCCCGATGCCGGCGGCGAGGGAGACCAGCCAGGCCCCCATGGCGCGGCGCAGGGTGTCGCCGCGGACCGCGGCGAAATCGATCTCGTAGCCGGCGAGGAAGATCAGCATCGCCAGTCCGAGATCGGAGAGCGTGTCGATGACCTGGTCCGAGTGGGCCCAGCCGAGGACGTCCGGGCCGATGAGGATGCCGAGCGCGATCTCGAAGATGACCAGCGGCACGCGGATCCGGCGTGCCGCGCCGTGGGCGAGGAGCGGGGCCAGCACGGCGGCGGCCATGATGAGGACGAGGGTTTCCGGATGCTTCATGAGCCGCTGCCGCGCCGCCGCGCTACGGGGTGACGATGGCGAAATCGGGGTCCGGGGCGCCCAGATGGCCGAGCAGCTCGGTCACCTTGTTCAGGTCCCCGGCCACCTGGACGTCCGCCCGCCCGGTCAGTTCGTCGGGGCCGGTGACGCCGAGGAGCACGGCGCGCAGGACGGCCTCGTCGAGGGTGATGTCGACGTCCGGCTCGGCCGCGGCCGGGCTGCGGCCGGTGACATGGGTGAGGACACCGTTGCGCAGCCGGAGCGTGAGGGGCGGGCCGTCCTTGAGGTTCCAGCGCACGGTGATGTCCGCGTCCCAGCTGCGCGGCCCGTCCACGCGGATGGCGAGGGCGTCGCAGAGCTGATCGAGGGTGAGGGCGCCGAGGAAGTCGGAGGACGAGGTGACGGTGGGCGTGCCGACCGGGCCCTCGCGCAGCTCCAGGGCGCCGGTGAGGTAGAAGTTGCGCCAGGGGCCGTTCTCGCTGCCGTATCCGAGCTGTTCCAGGGCGTCGGCCTGCAGGGCGCGTGCCGCCGCGTTGTCGGGCTCCGCGAACACCACGTGGTTGACGACCTGGGCCACCCAGCGGAAGTCGCCCGCCTCGTACGACCGGTGGGCCCGGCGCAGCACCTCCTCGGCGCCGCCCATGAACTCCACGTACCGGCGCGCCGCCTCGGTCGGCGGATGCTCCCACAGATGCGCCGGGTTGCCGTCGAACCAGCCCAGGTACCGCTGGTAGACGGCCTTCGTGTTGTGGCTGACGGAGCCGTAGTAGCCGTGGGTGTGCCAGGCCCGTTCCAGGGCCGGGGGCATCTCGATCCGTTCGGCGATCTCCAGTGGTGTCAGCCCCTGGTTGAGCATGCGCACCGTCTGGTCGTGGAGGTAGGCGTACAGGTCGCGTTGGACCGACAGGAACGTCAGCGCGCGTTCGCGGCCCCAGACGGGCCAGTGGTGGGAGGCGAAGGCGACGTCGGAGGAGTCGGCGAAGAGCTCGATGGCCTCGGTGAGATAGCGGGCCCAGGTGCGCGGGTCGCGGACCTCCGCGCCGCGCAGGGTGAGCAGATTGTGCAGGTTGTGGGTGGCGTTCTCCGCCATGCACAGCGCCGCGTGGTCCGGGAAGTGGATGTTGAGCTCGGCCGGGGCCTCGGTGCCGGGCGTGAGCTGGAAGACCATCCGGATGCCGTCGACGGTCTCCGTCTGCCCGGTGCGGGTGATGTCCAGGGTCGGCGGAATCAGGCCGACCGAGCCGGTGGAGGTGGTCTGGCCGAGCCCCGCGCCGATCTGCCCGCGCGGCCCCTTCGGCAGCGCGGCGCCGTACATGTAGGCCGCGCGGCGGGCCATCGCGGTACCGGCGTAGACGTTCTCGCTGACGGCGTGGGCGAGGAACCCCTCGGGCGCGATCACCGGAAGCCCGGCCGCGACCTCCTCCGCACTCACGACGCCCTTCACGCCGCCGAAGTGGTCGGCGTGGCTGTGGGTGTACAGGACGCCGGTGACGGGCCGGTCTCCCCGGTGGCTCCGGTACAGGGCGAGGGCCGCGGCCGCGGTCTCGGCCGAGATCAGCGGGTCGATGACGAAGACGCCCCGCTCGCCCTCCACCAGCGTCATGTTCGACAGGTCGAAGCCGCGTACCTGGTAGATGCCCTCGACCACCTCGAACAGCCCGTGGTCCGAGACCAGCCGGCTCTGCCGCCACAGGCTCGGGTGGGCCGTGTCCGGGCAGTCCTGGTCGAGGAAGCCGTACGCACCCAGATCCCACACCGCGCGCCCGTCCGCGCCACTGATCACGCTCTCCCGCGCCGTGCCCATGAAGCCGCGGCGCGCGTCTTCGAGGTCCTGCGTGTCGTCGAAGGGGAAGCGCTCCCGGACTGCCTGGTTGGCCCGTGCGATGACCGGCTCCGCAGGCTTCGGCTCCGTGTTCCGCGACGTCTGGTCGTTCCGCAGCATCTCGTCTCCCTCGAAGGCGGCAGTGCGGAGGCCGGCGGTGCGACAGCCGAGCCGGGTCCGGCCCGTACCACTCTCACTCGGGCGCTGCTTCCGGACTACCGGGTGTACACCGTCCGAGGGAAGTACGACACCGGCCGGACACCCCACCGACCACCTCACCGGTCATCTCACGCGAGCGGTCCTCACCGGCTGGCCACGGAGACCGGTGCCGGTCCATGCTCGAAACCCCCGTCCGGGAAGGGGGCCGGGGACCGAGGAGGGCAGATGAACAACGCCGTCCGCACGCGTCTCCCACACGGCGGCAGCGGTTCCCGCAGTGCCCGGCGGGTCCGCCGCCACGGCGCTGCACTGCTCCTGGTCGCCGCCGGAGCGCTGCTGGGCTGGGTGCTGCCGCGCTGGGAGCGGAACCTGCCGCTCGCGGGGCTGCGCTTTGACGCCTCCACGGCACAGGCGACGCTCGCCGCCATCGCCGGCAGCATGATCACGCTCGCCGGCTTCGTCGTCACGGCCATCACCCTCGTCGTCCAGACCGTCCAGGCGATGTCGCCCCGGCTCGTCGCCGCCCTCGGCCACTTCAGCCGCTACCTCGTCCTGTTCGGCCTGCTGGTGGGCACCGCCCTGTACGCGCTGGTGGCGCTGAGCCACATCCGGGGCCCCGACGTGCCCCGGCTCAGCGTGACGATCGCCGTCGGTCTGGTCCTCATCGACGCCGTCGCCGTCCTCCAGCTGCTGGCCTCGCTCCGCCACGCGGTCACCGGCGGCGGGCTGGCACGCGCCATCGGAGCCCGGCTGCGCACCGTCATCGACCAGCTGTACCCCGCTGCCGCACAGCCGGCCGCGCCCGAGGACACCGGACCGTCACACCGCCGCGAAACGGTCCCCCTCGTGTACCGGGGCCGGCCCGCGACCCTCTTCTCGGTCGACGAGCGTGCCCTGACCCGCCTCGCCGCCCGCCACGATGTCCACGTCCACTTCCTGTACGCCGTCGGTGACTTCATCAGGTCGGACACGACTGTCGCCCGCCTGCGGGTCCGGGGTCCGGTCACCGACCGGCACCGGAGGCTGGCCCGGCGTGTCGCCAAGTGTGTCCGCTACGGCCCCAGCCGGAGTGTGGATCAGGACGCGGCCTACGGAGTCCGCCTGCTGGCCGACATCTCCGTCAGGGCGCTGTCGCCCGCCGTCAACGACCCCACCACAGCGGCGCAGGCACTGGACCAGATCGAAGACGTGCTGCTGCGGCTGTCGGACCGCCCGCTCGGCCCCGCCTGGCTGCTCGACGGGGCCGGCCGGCCGCGGATCTCCTACCCGGCCCCGCAATGGTCGGACCTGGTCTCCCTGGCCCTCGACGAAACGCTCCTCTACGGCTCCGCCAACCCGCTCGTCGTCCGGCGTCTGCACGCCCTGCTCCACCGGCTGCACATCGCCACGGCCGAGGACCGGAAGGCGTCGGTCGCCGAACGGCAGCAGGCGCTGGAGCGGCTGGCCGCCACCGCACTGCCCGATCCACTGCTGAACCGCGTGGCGACGCGGCCGGGGCGGGACGACCCCGGAGCGGGCCGGGCGGCCGGCGAGATCGCCGGCCGCTGAGCCGAGGGCTGATCATCAGCCTTGGGCAGCTCGGGCCAGTTGCCGGGCCTCCTCCTGCGATTCCACTGCGGGTGCGGAGCCGGGGAGGGGGCGGCCCGCGGATTCCGCCGCGAACCAGCAGGCGACGGCGCCGATCGCGCCGGCGGCCATGAGGTAGTAACCGGGCACGTTGATGTCTCCGGTGCCCTCCACCAGCAGGGCGTTGAAGAAGGCGGTGGTGCCGCCGAAGAGCGAGACGGAGATGTTGAACGCGATCGAGAGGCCGCCGTAGCGGATCTCGGTGGGGAAGAGCGCGGGCAGCGTGGAGGGGACGGTGCTGTTGAAGCAGAGCAGCATCAACGACATCAGGACCAGGCCGAGGAAGACGGACAGCAGGGTGTTCTGCTGGATCAGCAGCACCGAGGGCACGCCGAGCGTGACCAGCATGGCGCAGCCGAAGTACATCACCGGCTTGCGGCCGATGCGGTCCGAGAGCCGGCCGACGAAGGTGATGAGCAGCATGCCCAGCGCCAGGACGGCGATCTCCAGGAGCTGCGCCCAGGTGGCGCTCACCGCGGGGGCGAACTTGCCGATGTACTCCAGCATGTACGTGGTGAGCATGTAGTTGACCACGTTGAAGACCAGCACCAGGCCCATGCAGATCAGCATCGGACGCCAGTACTTCACGAAGATCTTGCGGATCTCCTTGAGGGTCTGATTGCCCTCGCGGCCCTCGGACTCCGCGACGACGGCCTGGAAGGCGGGGGTGTCCTCCAGCTTCAGGCGGAGGTAGAGCCCGATGATGCCGATCGGCCCGGAGATCAGGAACGGGATGCGCCAGCCCCAGGAGAGCAGGTCCTCGTGGGACATCACGCCGGGCAGCTGGATGACCAGACCCGCCACGCCGCCGAGCAGATAGCCGGTCAGCGTGCCGAACTCCAGCCAGCTGCCGAGGAAGCCGCGCTTCTTGTCGGGCGCGTACTCGGCGATGAAGGTCATCGCCCCGCCGTACTCACCGCCGGTGGAGAAGCCCTGGACCAGGCGGGCGAGCAGCATCAGCAGGGGAGCGGCCGGGCCCCAGGTCTCGTAGCCGGGGATGAAGGCGATGATGAAGGTGCCGATGGCCATCATGATGACCGTGAGGGAGAGCACCTTGGTGCGTCCGATGCGGTCGCCCAGCGGGCCGAAGAACATGCCGCCGAGCGGGCGCACCAGGAAGGCGACGGCGAACAGGCCGAGGGTGCCGATCGTGCCGACCGTCTCGCTCGCACCGGTGAAGAACACCGCGGTGAGAACCGGCGTCAGATTGGCGAAGACACCGAAGTCGAACCATTCGGTGACGTTGCCGATGGCCGCCGCGCCGATTGCCCGTCCGGTGACTTTGGGGTCGGTGACCGTTATTTCTTCGGGCGTGAGCGCCTTTCGGTTCGCGGATTCGGTATCGGCATGCGCCGTCGGCACGGTAACTCCTTCATACTTTAGCCCCGGCCGGTATCGGCCGGGGCGCACTTCAGCTCGTCGCACGTTTACTTCAACTTGATATAGACAATCTTTCCGTTCGACGGGATGCGGGTGGCCCTGTCGACTTCGGCGACCGCGATGCTCGTCAGCAGAACGAGAAGGGCGGCGATCGAAGTCACCAGGGAGGTCGCTGCGGTGAGGGAGAGCGGAATGGTCAGCAGCCCGACGGCCAGGGCCGGGAGTCCGGAGCCCAGGGAGAAGGAGAGATAGAGGGCGCTGGTGATGGCGCCGCGTTCCTCTCCGGGGGCTCGCGCATCGACCGAGGCGGCCGCTCCCGTGTAGGCGAGCCCGTGTCCGGCACCTGCCACCACGGCCGCGACCAGGGTGAGGGGTGTCGACCTGCCCGCGGTGAGCGACAGGAGGGAAAGGCTCACCAGGAGACCCGTGAGACCGGCGAGCTGCGCGCGGCGCGGGCCGAGCCGGCCGACCAGAGGCTGGGTGAGGGCGGAACAGAGCAGTACGGAGCCCAGAATGCAGCCGGTGACCGCCATATCGTGGCGGCCGGACCGTGCCGGCAGCGCGGGAATGATCGCGAGAAACAGGCCGGCCGTTGTCCACGCGAGAAAAGCGACTGCCGAGGCGGTGGCGAAAAGTGCCCGCATTCCGCGGGGAAAGCGCGGAGCCATCGGCCGCCGGCGCTGAATTCGCCCGGCCGCGGGATTCGTGGTCGGCGCGAGAACGGAAACCCAGTACCAGGCGATTGCCAGCAGTACGACATGCAGGACGAAGGGCATGAGGTACGGGGCCGGGGCGTACTGGCCGAGGAATCCGCCCACCGCGGCGCCGAATGCGGTGCCCGCCACAAAGGCGATACCGGAAAGCACGGCACCCCGATGGCGGCCGCCCCCCGCCGTCGCCTCGCTGACGAGCGCGGCGGCCGCGCCGGTCGTCGCCCCGAGCGCCAGCCCCTGCGCGACGCGCCCGACGAGCAGCCATTCCACTCCCGGGGCGAGCGCGAAACAGGCCGAGCCCAGCGCCGCCAGCACGATGCCCGCACGCAGGACCGGCCGCGCCCCGAACGTGTCCGAGACCGGGCCGAGCAGCAGCAGCGCGGGCGCGCTGACCAGCGCGAAGACGGCAAAGACCAGCGTCATGGTCAGATCGTCGGCACCGAAGGCGTGCTGATAGCCGGGGTACAGCGAGCTGGGCAGGTAGGCCCCGAAGGTGAGTACGACCAGGACATAGAGCCCGGTCATCGGACTTGCGGACAACACGCCGCACAGCGTGGCATCGACGATCAGTAGACACAATCGCACGGATTTGGAGATGACCGTGCAAACTATTTGCATGATCGATCCCAAGCTCAAGGTCTTGCAGATGGTCGACCGCTACGGCGGTGTGACGGCTGCCGCGGAAGCCATGCGCTACACGCCGTCCGCGGTCTCCTACCAGCTGCGCCAGCTCGCCGAGCAGCTCGGCGTGAAACTGATCGAGCCCGCCGGCCGGGGGATCCAGCTGACCGCCGCGGCCCGCACACTGCTGCGGCACACCGCCCTCCTGCAAGCACAGTGGGAGCAGGCACGCAGCGAGCTGGCGGCGACGGCCGGGGAGCCCTCGGGCCCCTTCACCCTCTGCGGCTTCTCCACCGCCGCGACATACCTCTTGCCGCCCGCCGCGGCCACGCTGCGCGACCGCCATCCCCGGCTCGGGGTCCGGCTGGTGGAGGCCGAGCCGGCCCGCTGCTTCGAACTGCTCCTGGCGGAGGAGGCCGATCTGGGCCTCGTGGTGGTGACCCCCGACTCACCCCCGCTGAACGACGACCGCTTCGACCAGCAGCCGCTCCTGGACGATCCCCTGGACCTGATCGTGCAGGCCGACCACCCGCTGACGGCCCGGAAACGGGTCACCCTCGCGGACGCGGCCCGCGAACCGTGGATCCTCGGCACCCCGGGCAGCACCTACCACCAGCTGGTCGTGACGTCCTGCATGGCGGCGGGCTTCACACCGGACATGGCCCACCAGGCCGATGAATGGGACACCGGGCAGGCGATGGTCGCCCAGGGCTTCGGCGTGATTCTCGTGCCGCGCCTCGCCCGCATCAGCACCGAGTGGCCCGTGACCCGCATCCGGCTGTCGGGCGAGCCCGCGCCCGCCCGGCGGATCCTCGCGGCCACCCGCAAGGGCGCGGCCCGCCATCCGGTCATCGCCCAGGCCCTCGAACTCCTCCGGGCCACCGCCGGTGAGCTGCTCCCGGCCGGGCACCGATGACCCCTACGGCTCCGGACGTCAGCCCTGGGGTTTCCGCAGGCCGAGGCGATTCTGTACCTCGTTGTTCTCGGACGCGGCCCAGGAGCAGACCTTGTTGAAGCCGCCGACACTGTGCTCCCGGGCGGCATTCAGCAGCCAGAACGCCTGGCGGAGCTGGGCGTCCCGCTCGTGGGGGAGCGGCCGCGAGATGGGGTCCGGGTCGTGCAGGTACTTCGCGGCCAGCGTGATGGCCCGCCCGCGTTCGAACTTCGTCACGATGGATTCGTTGCCGTGCGCTTCCTGCAGCACGCGGCAGGCGTCGAAGCAGTCGTAGGCCCGCCGGGCATGACCGGCCGCCTCCCGCGCGGTGTCGGAGCCCGGTTCCGGTTCGCTGCCGTGCGCCTCCTGATGGCCGGCGATCAGGTCGTCCGCCCGGTGGAGGTAGAGCTTCCCGAGCCCGCTCAGCAGCTTCACGCTGGTGAACTCCGTCAGCAGCAGCTCCCCGAGCAGCTCGGAGGCGAACTGCCCCAGGTCCTCGCCGCCGACGAGCGCCGCCGCCGCACCGGACGGCGGCCGGCCCTCCTGCCCGCTGTTCTGGCGGGGCACCGCGGCACTCTGCCGGCCGCCGGCCGGGGCGGTGCGCTCGACGAGATCGCCGTGGCCGCCGAACAGCTCGCTGAGACGCTGCTGTTCCGAGGAGACCGCGCCGTCCTTGACGGTGATGCGGACCCGGGCGCCGAGCCGGTCGGAGTCCCGGTCCCGGCCGTAGCGGCGGCGGTCCAGGAAGCGCCCGACCGTACCCGCGTAGTCGCCGCCGACGACGGCCTCGAAGGCTTCGTCGACGGGGTCCCAGCGCACCGGCCGGCCCAGCCGGAGCGCGACCCGCTCCCGCAGCACCATGGCCAGCCCGCCGCGGACATTGGGGCTGAACACGGCGTCGAGATGGTCCTGCGCGGCGAGCAGCCGGTCGTGCCAGTCGTGCCGGTGGGCGCGGGTCGCGTACTCCAGGTCGGCGAGGAGCGCCTCGGCGGCGGACAGGTGCGCGCCGCGCCGGATCTCGCCGTTCGGCGCGGTCCGGGCGAGGTACTCGTACAGCTCGACCGCCCTGTCGTAGTTCCACACGTAACGGTGGAGGGCGGCCTCGGCGGCGATCAGCCGGGCGTCGCCGGGCCAGCGGGTCGCGGCGTCGCGGTAGATCGCGAACAGCGGCTCGTTGTCGACCTGCGGGGCCTTGGTCAGAGGGCGCGGGCCGAGCCCCTCCTTCCAGTCCTGCTTGGCCTGCTTGAAGTCCAGGACGCCCGTCCAGCGGCGGTACTCGCGCTCCAGCCGGGACTCCAGGGCGCACAGTTCGATCGAGGGACCGTACCGGTGGAGGTGTGCCTTCAGCTTCTGCCGGCGCTCGCGGTGCAGCGCGTCGATGGGCACCCGCTGCCGACGGGCCTTGAGCCGGAGGAAGTCCTCGCCGGGCACCCGCTTCTGGGCGGCGCCCCGCAGACTCCCCTCCTCCGCCCAGTCGGAGTCGAGACAGGTGATGTCGAGCACGGCATGGGCGTGCGAGTGGCTGTCCTGCTGGGCCAGCCAGCCGCGGACCTCCTTCACGCAGGCCCGCCGGCGCTTCGACGCGGCGTCACCGGCCGGGCCGGTGCGCGGCGTCATCCGCCGGATGTCGAGCACCTGCCGGAGCCAGACCGAGTACGAGAACGTGGTCGGGGCGAGCTCCACCGCCGCGTGGGCGCACTCCGCCGCCCGCTCCAGACGGGAGCGCGCCATGCCGATCCGGTCGTTCTCCCGGAGGGTGTACGAGTGGAAGCCGTACGCCTGCGCCAGGGCGCTGAGGACCTTCGCGGCCTCCTTGTCGTCCGCGGGCGGCGCGCCATCGGCCTCCGCGCGCCGGGCCTCGTCCGCGCGCCGGGCCTCCGGCAGCCGCTCCAGCAGGTCCACGGCTTCCTTGGCGCCGTTCTGCCGCAGCGCCGCATCGACGCAGCGTACGTACAGCTTCCGCAGGAAACGCGCCGCGGGGACGCAGACGGCCGGCGGCCACGACGACCGCTCGCCCCAGCACTCCTCCAGGGTGTCCATGACGAGTGACCGGACCTCGGCCAGCTCCTCGTCGGTCCGGCTCTGCTGGATGACCAGCAGCGTCGCGTCGAACAGCCGCGAGGTCCACAGCGACAGCGGTTCGCCCTCCGCGCGGGCGAGCCGCAGCCCGGCGGCGACGCTGTGCGCGCCGTCGAGCAGTACCCGGCGGCTCTCCCCGGTGTCGGACAGGAGACGGCCGCGCACCCGGGCGATACGGCTGGTGAGCTGGAGCCGCGAGGAGACGCTGCGGGGCGCGTCGTCCTGCGGGAGCAGATCCGTCACCAGGCCGCCGACCTGGTCGACGAGCGCCCCGGCTTCGTCCAGCCGGTCCGCGTCGATCAGCGCGTCGGCCGTGTTGAGCAGCCAGGACACCGCCAGGGTGATGCGCCCGGCCTGGCCGGGGCCGCGGCGGTGCGCCCCGAGCAGCAGTACGTCGACCGCGGCCAGCCGGACATCGAGCAGCCGCGCCCGCAGGCCGAGCCGGTTGCCGGTGAACGCCAGCGACGCGTCCGCCGAGCGCAGCAGGGTGTGCGGTACCTGCTCGGCGTCGCAGCCGGCGAGCGCGGCGGAGACCTCCTCGGCGGCGGCGGTGAACCGCGCGCCCGCCCGCTCGGCCGGACCCTCGGCACGGGCGGCCAGGGTCAGCGACGCCACGGCGTGGTACAGCCGGTAGAGCGCCGCCAGCGAGGTGACGCCCTCCTCGGCTTCCGCCGGCCGCTCCACCGGAAGCGGTTCGGGCCGGACGGGGGCCTGCTCCTCCGCTTCGGCCGGGGGCGCCGCCAGGGGCGCGTCCGACGTCGGGCGGTAGCTGGCGTCACCGGAGGGCGCGAGGACGAGCGGGCGGATGGCCTCGTGCAGCGCCGGCAGCCGCCGGTCGCCCTCGTCCTCGATCCAGCCGAGCGCCGAGCGCAGCCGGAGCCGGTACGCGGCGTCCGCCTCGTCGTCCTTCGGCGCACCGGCCGTGAACAGCGGGAGCGCGGCAGCGGCCAGGCGCCGGTCCAGCTCGGGGAGGTCCAGCTCCTTGGGAACAAGGGTCTGGAGGAGTGCGGGATTGACGAGCGGCCGGCCGGACCGGTTCTCCTCGGCGCGGCTCAGCGCGGCGGACACCAAGTTACGCAGCGCCTGTTCGCTGGCCTGCCCCAGCAGAAGCGCTCCCGCGTCGGTCCGGGAGAGGACGCGCGCGTCCACCAGCCGGTCCAGAGTGTCGCGCGGAAAGCCGACGGCCGGGTCCGCCAGGACCTGCGGGGACAGCGGCAGCTGGTCGGCGAGGGCCCAGACCGCGAGGACCGCGAACGGCTCCGGACCGGCGGGCGCCTCGGGCCCGGCCGCGAGGCAGCAGCCGAGCTCCCACAGAGTCCTGATCATGCTGGGCGCGGTGCCCTCGACCAGGGCAGCGGCCACGTCCGCCGGTTCGGGCGTGCTCGTACCGCGGTCCTTGCGGCGGAGGTAGCCGATCGCGCTCTGGTTCAGTACGCCGGGGAGGCGCAGCCGGGGGTCCTGCACGCAGCGCAGGACATCCGCCCCGTCCACCGTCACGCGTTCGTGCGCCATGAGGGTGGTGAGGAGGTCGGCGGCCTCCTGCTGCCGCAGCTCCTCCAGCAGGACGGGGATCTGGTGGTCGAGCTGCTCCTCGCTGTGGACCGGTTCGTCGAGTTCGACGCGGGAGATGACGATGTTGGCCGTGTGCCGGAAGTACGGGTGCGCGAGCAGCTCGTCCAGCTCGGCGCTGATGCGATCGGAGTCGTACCCGAGGCGCCCGCAGTCGACGACGAGCAGCAGGGTGCGTCCGCGCGCGTGCTCGCGGAGCCGCTCGATGACCAGGTCGCGGCGGGAGCCGCCGTCGGCCTCGGCGTGCTGGGCGACGTCCTGGAGCCCGACCTCCAGCGCGGAGGCCAGGGCCTCCATGACGGGGGACTCGGCACTGGCGTTGATGATCTTCAGTTCCAGCAGCAGCCAGGGCTGTTCCGCCGGCTCGGACTCCTTCACCTCGGGAGCGGCCAGCAGCTGCCGGACGAACGCGGACTTGCCGGCGTAGCGCGGCCCGTAGACCGGGAGGACCGTGCGCTGCCGGAAACGGCCGAGCGCCGCCGCCAGTTCCGTGTCGCGCCCGGTGAAGAGGGCATCGGCGACCGGCCAGGGGGAGAAGCCGTGCGGGCGCGCCTGCTGCACGCCGGCCGGCTGGGGGGCCGCGGCCGGGGGAAAGCTGTACGAAGTGGTGGCCGGTCTGACGTGTTTCCGGTTGCGCAGCCAGGGCTTGTCCGCCCAGGCGGCCGGGGAGTGCTGCGGCTGGAGCTTCGCGCTGTCCACTTCCGGCGTGCGGCTGATGATGTCGCTCACGGCCTCGAAGACCCACTGCACGGAGAGGCTGGGACGCGTCTCCTCGACACCCTTGAAAGATTCGAGCAGGGCCCCGGTGAAGAAGGTGGTGTCGCGGTCGAAATCGGCGCGCGCGAACTGCTCCTCCGCGCACGCGGTGATGACGTGCCACCCGTTCTCGCCGGCGACCGTCGACGCCTCCGCCGGCGTGGCCTTGATGGCACCGCCGGAGAAACAGCAGTCGAGGATGAGCAGCTTGCGCCTGGCGTGCAGGTCTTCCTGGTCGGCCACCGCCCGGAAGATGTCGGCGACCGACACCATGGAGTCCTGCGGGGCCAGCGGGCTTCCGGCGTCGTGCGGCGCGAGGTAGAGCGTGCCGGATCTGTCGTCCTGCTGCGCGTGCCCCACGAAGTAGAGGACGAACAGGCCGTCCGGTTCGGACAGCCGGTACGTCTTGCCGATCGTCGTCAGCATTTGCTGCCGCGTGAGGTTCAGGTGCTGCTGCAGCTCAGCCGGCCCGATGCCCCACAGAAGAGGGTTTTTGAACGCCGCCGCGAGCTTGTTCAGGTTGGTCTCGGCGGCGGGCACGGGTGCCAGCTGGGTCCCCGGGTACTCGGTCCCGCCGATCAGCAGGACGGTGGAGCGGGACGGGTCGACCCGCTCCACGTCCGGGTTCGGCGTGGCGCTCACTGCAGTTCCTTGAGAGCCGCAGCTACGTCCTTCGCCTTCCCCTCAAAGACGATCTCGGTACGGCGCGTGCCGTCGGGGAGGTCGGTCCGGATGGCGTGGACCTTGAGGTCCGCGCGCTTCGGCTGCCCCAGCCGCTGCGACGCGTACTCGTACAGGGCCTGGAGGAAGACGGGGAGCAGGACGTTCTCCCCGATGAACTGGAGCACCTCGATGGCGCCGAGGGCGCCCCGCTCCGGCTCGCTGACGGTGCGCACCGTCCGGACGCCCTGCGCCTTGAGCTTGTTCTTCACCGCGCGTTCGAGGCTCCCGAGCTCATCCGCCCGACCACCCTCGATGCTCACCACGATGTCCATGTGTCCCCCCGAGAACCAGTGCCTGACGGGCACCAACCGTCAAGGAGACCTACTTTAACGCCAGTTCAACCAAAAGAGATCACCTCGTGGCATGCGCGGAGGCCGCGGCTCAGTGCTCGTTGATTTTCGCCAGGCGGAAGGGACCGGCGGCGCCGGGGCCGAATATCACCGGCAGGTCGTGGCCCTGCGGTACCACGACGAGCGGTTCGTCGCGGTACTCCTTCAGGAATCGCTCCAGTGGCTCCCAGATGAGGCTCTGGTAGCCGGACTCGCTCCGCTGGTGTTCGAAGGACAGGGTCAGTGCAGAGTCCATGACGGTGACGCTCACGCAGTTCACCTCCAGCCATGCACCCCCGATCCAGGCTTCAAGCCGCACGTAGGACATGGCGCACAGCCTGCCTCGTCCGGCAACCGCCCGCAATCAGCCACGGCGGGTCCCCGACGCGTGTGCGAAGGGTGACGGCTCTCCGGTACGTGCATCCATCGCTGCGGCTCGTGCGTCTCATGAGTGAGCGGCACTCTCATGTGACCGCACGGCAGGGTAATGGAGTACACGACTTGAAAAACGGCATCAACGGCATGCGTCGCGTGTCCGCGGTCCTCGTGACCACGGGAGCCGTCCTGGCGGCCGGAGCGTTCGCCGCTCCGGCGCAGGCCGCCACGCTCAAGACGCCCACGATCACCGCCAAGGGCGGGTTCGTGATGAACAACGGCACGGCGAAGAGCCTGTTCACCAAGGCCGCGGACACCCGGCTCTCCACCGGGTCCACTACGAAGATCATGACCGCCCGGGTGGTGCTCGCACAGCCGAACCTCAACCTGGATTCCAAGGTCACGATCCAGAAGGCGTACAGCGACTACATCGTCGACAACAACTGGGCCTCGTCGGCCCGGCTGATCGTCGGCGACAAGGTAACGGTCCGTCAGCTGCTGTACGGGCTGATGCTGCCGTCCGGCTGCGACGCCGCGTACGCACTGGCCGACAAGTTCGGCAGCGGTTCCACGCGGGCCGCGCGCGTGAAGTCCTTCATCGGCAAGATGAACTCGACGGCGCAGAGCCTCGGGCTGAAGAACACGCACTTCGATTCGTTCGACGGCATCGGCAAGGGCGCGAACTACTCCACGCCGCGCGATCTGACCAAGATCGCCAGCAGCGCGATGAAGTACTCGACGTTCCGGACGGTCGTGAAGACGAAGTCCACCAAGCAGAAGGTCACGACCAAGAGCGGTGGCTACCGCTACATGAACTGGTCCAACACCAACAACCTGCTGGGCAGTTACTCGGGCACCATCGGCGTCAAGACCGGCTCCGGCCCGGAGGCCAAGTACTGCCTGGTCTTCGCCGCCACCCGCAGCGGCAAGACGGTCATCGGCACCGTCCTCGCGTCCTCCTCGGTGGCCAACCGCACCGCGGACGCGAAGAAGCTGATGGATTACGGATTCAAGAAGTAGTACGCACTGCATGTGCAGTACGCGTGCGGCACGGCCGGGCCGGTGTCGGGGAGTCCCCGGCGCCGGCCCGGCGCTGTGCGGGGTGCCGCTGTGCGGAGCTTCGCCGTGGCGGGCGTCGCTGTGGCGGGCGTCGCGTCAGGCCGCGGCGGCGCCGTCGCGTACCGGGACGTGGCCGAGGGTACGGGCGCGCAGCCGGGCGTAGCCGGGGCGGATGACCTCGTTGATGAGCGCTGCACGCTCGTCGAAGGGCAGGAAGGCCGCCTTGGCCGCGTTGACGGTGAACTCCTCCAGCTCCGCCGGGCCGTAGCCGAACGCGGTGGCCAGGTGCTGGAACTCCTGGGTCATCGTGGTGCCGCTGACCAGCCGGTTGTCCGTGTTGAGGCAGACGCGGAAGCCGAGCCGGCGGAGCAGGTCGATGGGGTGCCCGGGGTAGCTCGTCGCGGCGCCGGTCTGCAGGTTGGAGGTCGGGCAGACCTCCAGGGCGATCCGCATGTCGCGTACGTAGGAGGCGAGACGGCCGAGGCGGACCGAGCCGTCGGCGGCGATCTCGATGTCGTCCGTGATGCGCACGCCGTGGCCGATGCGGTGGGCGCCGCAGCGCAGTACGGCCTCCCGGATGGACTCCATGCCGACGGCTTCACCGGCGTGCACGGTCACCCGGGCGCCCTCGCTGCGGAGGTGGTCGAACGCCGCGGCGTGACGGCTCGCCGGGTTGCCGATCTCGCCGCCCGCGATGTCGAAGCCGGCCACGCCGCGGTCGCGGTGGGCGACGGCCAGCTCGGCGATCTCCAACGCGCGGTCGGCGTGCCGCATGGCGCACAGCAGCGTGCCGACGCGGATGTACCGGCCGGCGGCCGCGGCCCGGCGCTCGCCCTCGCGGAAGCCGGCGTTGACCGCGTCAACGACCTCGTCCAGCGTGAGGCCGGCGTTGAGGTGCTGCTCGGGGGCGAAGCGGACCTCGGCGTAGACCACGCCGTCGGCGGCCAGGTCCTCGGCGCACTCGGCGGCGATGCGGAAGAGCGCGGGCGCGGTCTGCATCACGGCGCAGGTGTGCGCGAACGTCTCCAGGTAGCGCTCCAGCGAACCGGAGTCCGCGGCGTCCCGGAACCACTCGCCCAGTGCGGCGGGATCGGTGGTGGGCAGCGCGTCGTATCCGGCCTCCGCGGCCAGTTCCACGACGGTCTGCGGGCGCAGGCCGCCGTCGAGGTGGTCGTGCAGCAGGATCTTGGGAGCCCGGCGGACCAGATCCTCGTCGAGGGGGTGCGTGGGGACGTGGGGCAGTGCGTGGGTGTACTTGTCAGACAGCGTCATGGGGTCGGAGTATGACACGGCTTTCCGCGTGCGGGCGACCGCGTCTCATGAGCGGGGCCCGGGGCGGCAGGTGCGCTGCCGTCCCCGGGCCCGTGAGTGCGCCCGCCGCCCCGGCCGGTCAGCGGGCCTGCCACACCGGGAGGGCCGGTGCGCCCGGCGGCAGCATGTGCTTGGCCGCGAGCAGCGGGATGCGGTCCAGCCGTACGACCTGGATGACCAGGACGGCGGGGGAGTCGGCGGGGCGGCCGAGCTGCTCGCCGCGCTGGCGGCCGAGCGTGGTGGCCACGATCGTGCTGCTGCCCGTCAGCGGCAGCGCGCGCCCGGCCTCCAGCAGCAGCCGCAGCATGGACGAGTGCTTCGCGGCGGGCCCGTCGAACGCCTCCACCGCCTCCGGCAGCAGCTCGGCCAGCGTCTCGTCCCGGGCCGCCCACTCCTGGGTGAGGCAGGCCGGCAGGCCGCCGACTTCGATCAGGCTCTCCCAGAAGCGCACCCGGCTGGTGCCCGGCAGCAGCAGGTGCTGGGTGGAGAAGTCGGTCGGCTCCTCGTAGGCGCGGGCCAGTGCCGTGGTCACCGCCTGTCCGCCCTCGCTGAGCAGCTGTTCCACCGGCTTGAGGTACTCGAAGCCGCGCGGCGGGAGGTGCGGGCTGACCGTGCGGCCCACCCCGCGCCGTACGGTGATCGCGCCGTCCTCCTGCAGCAGGATCAGCGCCTCGCGCAGGGCGGGACGGCTGACCCCCAGCTCGGCGGCGAGCCGCGGTTCGGTCGGCAGTGTGGAGCCCGGGGGGTAGGTGCCGTCCCGTATGGCCTCGACCATCCGCTCGTACAGCGCGACGACCGGCCGCCGTCGTGGCGGCGGGGGTTGTCTGCCGGCCATGTTCATCTCCCTGGGGCCGTGGTCCGACGTCGTCACCCGTCATGGGTGGCGGCCCGCGCGCTCGCGAGGCCGCGCGGCCCCCAGTTTCGCACCGCGGTGAGCGGCCGTACGCAGCGCGAAGAGGGGCGGCGGCAACCGCGGTGCCGTCGGTGGCGATCTCCAGGCGAACTCTTGACACCCCCTGGAACGCGGGGTAGACCAGAGCGCACGACGCGTTCCTGTCTGACAAGTGACGCCGAACGAGCGTCGACGATGCCGGTCCATCGCATGACGGGCGCCCCCCTGCAGCGCGCCGTGATCCGGCCGCGCCCGTGTCCGGCGCCCGCACGTAAGCCCCGCCCCCTCTGCCCCAGGAGCCGTCATGTCCCTCAGGTACCGCGAGCGCACGCGCCCAGCGCCGCCCGCCACTCCGCGGCTGCTGCTGCCCGCACTGGTGCTGGCCGTCCTCGGCTACCAGATCAACGCCACCATGCTCAGCCCCGCGCTGCCCGACATCGCCCGCCGGCTGGACACCTCCAGCAGCCTGGTCGGCCTGTCGCAGACGCTGTTCTTCCTGCTCGCCGCCGTCGGGCAGGTCACCCTCGCGCGCCTCAGCGACTACCGCGGGCGCAAGCCCGTGATGCTGCTGTGCGGCGTGCTGCTGATCATCGGCAACCTCGCCTGCGCCCTGGCGCCCGACATCTCCGTCTACCTCGCCGGGCGGATCCTCCAGGGCGTCTCGGCCGCCATGTTCTCGCTCTCCTTCCTGACCCTCAACGATCTGCTCTCGCCCGCCGCCTTCGGCCGCGCGGCCGGCATCATCAGCGCCGTCAACGGCGGTTTCGCGGGTATCGACGCCATCGTCGGCGGTCAGCTCGCCGACACCGTCGGCTTCCGTGCGATCTTCCTCGGCGGCCTGGTGCTGTCGGTGGTGGGAACCCTGGCGGTGGCCCGGTACGTACCGGCCGTGCCGCCGAAGGCCACCGGCACCATGGACTGGCTGGGCGCGGGACTCCTCGCGCTGGGCCTGTCCGGGGTCCTGATCGGCCTGGCGCAGGGCGCCGGCTGGGGCTGGACCTCGCCGGCCACGCTCGGCTGCGTACTGGGCGGACTGGCCGCGCTGGCGGCGTTCGTCCTCGTACAGCGGTCCCGCTCGGCGGGCGGTGCCGGTAACGGCGCGGACTCCGGTACGGGCGCCGCGCGCGCCCGCATCACCCCCGTCATCGACATCCGGCTGCTCGCCTCGCGCCGGGCCTGGCCGCTGCTGCTGACCGTGACGCTGACCCTCGCGGGCGCCTTCGGCGCGCTCGCGCTGACGATCCCGCTCTTCACGCAGGACCCGCTTGCCGGTTACGGGCTCTCCGCCACCCGGTCCGCGCTGCTGTACTCGACGCCCGCCGCGGCGATCGGCGTGATCGGTGCACCGCTCGCGGGGTACTTCGGGCCGCGCATCGGATGGCGCCGCGTCGCGCTGATCGGCTCGGCCGGCTCGCTGCTCGCCTTCGCCGTCGCCGTGCCGTTCAGGTCCGAGCCCTGGGTGCTCTTCGGCGCGCTCGCCGTGCTGGGGCTGACGTACAACGGCATCAGCATCACCGCGCTCAACGGACTCGCCGTCGTCTCCGCGCCCAAGGACCAGCAGGGCGCCCTCACCGGTCTGACCGGCGCCTGCTTCGGCGTCGGCGCCTCCCTCGGCACCGCCCTGGCCTCCGGCCTGATCACCTCGGCCGGCACCGACGGGGTCACCGGCGCCGCCGCCTACACCGGCGCCTTCGTCGCAGCCCTCGCCCTGCTGGCCCTCGCCATGGCAAGCGCCCTGGCCATCAGGCGGGTACCGGAGGGAGAGGAGGCCGGTGCCGCCCGTACGGAGCGCGCGCCCGCCGTCCATATGTGATCCGTCCCCCCACGCGGTCCCGCCGGGCGGTCTGCGAATGTGTGCCCATGGCACTCCCCGCAGTCATCGGTGTCGACATCGGCACCTCCAGCAGCAAGGGCGTCCTGGTCGCACTGGACGGCACACTGCTGCGCTCGGCGGTCCGCGCACACACCGTCGCCCGGCCGGCCCCCGGACACGTCGAGATGGCCGCCGACGTCTGGTGGACGGAGTTCGTCTCGCTCGTCCGCGAACTGACCGCGGACGGCGAGGCGGACGTGCGCGCCGTCGGCGTCAGCGGCATGGGCCCGTGCGTCCTGCTCACCGACGCCGACGACGTACCGCTGCGCCCCGCGATCCTGTACGGCGTCGACACCCGCGCCACCGAGCAGATCGACCGGCTCGAACACCGCCTCGGCGCCGACGAGATCAGGGCCCGCTGCGGCTCGGGCCTCAGCAGCCAGGCGGCCGGCGCGAAGATCGCCTGGGTCGCGGACGAGGAGCCCGAGCTCTTCGCCCGCGCCCGCCGCCTCTACATGCCCAGCTCCTGGCTGGTCCGCAAGCTCACCGGCAGCTATGTCCTGGACCACCACTCCGCGAGCCAGACCACCCCGCTGTACGACACCGTCGCCCGCTCCTGGTACGCCCCGTGGGCCGGACTGATCTGCCCGGACCTCGAACTGCCGCCGCTGCGCTGGTCCGGCGAGGCCGCCGGTACGGTCACCGCCGAGGCCGCCCGGCTGACCGGACTGCCCGCAGGCGTCCCCGTCATCACCGGCACGGTCGACGCCTGGGCCGAGGCATTGAGCGTCGGCGCGCACACCGTCGGCGACCTGATGCTCATGTACGGCACGACGATGTTCCTTATCCACACCGTGCCCGGGCTGCTGACCGCGCCCGCGCTGTGGAGCACGGTCGGTGCGCTGCCGGGCACCCGCAACCTCGCCGGTGGCATGGCCACCTCCGGCGCCGTGACGGCCTGGCTGCGCGAGTTGACCGGCGCACCGGACTACGCCGACCTGCTGCGGGAGGCGGAGGCGTCCGGCCCCGGCGCCAACGGGCTGCTGATGCTGCCGTACTTCGCGGGCGAACGCACCCCCGTCATGGACCCGCAGGCCCGCGGCGTCATCGCCGGCCTCACCCTCTCCCACACCCGCGGCGACCTCTACCGCGCCGCTCTGGAGGCCACCGCGTACGGCGTCCGGCACAACATCGAGGCCATCGAGGCCGTCGGCGGCGACATCCGGCGGGTCGTCGCGGTCGGCGGCGGCACCCAGGGGCGGTTGTGGACCCAGGTCGTCTCCGACGTCACGGGCAGGCCGCAGGAGGTGCGCACCACCTCCATCGGCGCCAGTTACGGCGGCGCGCTGCTCGCCGCCCGGCTGCTCGGCGACGCCTCGGTCGACGCCTGGAACCCGGTACAGGAAACCGTCGTACCGCAGCCCGGGACCGCCGCCCGCTACGAGGAGCTGTACGGCCTGTACCGCGACCTCTACCCGGCCTCGGCGGACGTCGTGCACGCCCTCGCGGCGCACCAGAACCGCTGACCGGAAGCGCTGACGCGACCCCCTGATCAGCCCGCTGACCAGCCCGTTGCCGTACGGGAAATCGTGGGCATGGGGACACGGGTGACGGGTAGTCGGGGGGTGGTGAACGCTACGCCTGCGGACGGCTGATTCCGCAGAGGGAAGGAGCCCGCCATGCTGATGGCCCACTCCGTGATGCTGCGCAATCTCATCGACCAGTACGAGGCGCTGGAGCTGCTGAGTGCGGAACGCGGCAGCGACGAGGTGCGCCAGCGGATGGACGACCTCGCGTACCTGCTGTGCATCTCCACCGGCACGGCCGATGTGGACAGCGCGCTGGTCGCCGCCCGGCACCGGCTGCCCGGCGCCCGTATGGAGGACGACTCCCTGCTCACCGCGTGACCCCGGCGGGGCGGTGCCCCGCGGGTGCGGTACGGCCGTGGTAGATGTTGCGTGCCCCGCGCCGTGGACAGGAGAGGCGTATGACCGAGCAGAATCCGGACCCGGACCCGCGGCGTACCCCGGGCCTGGAGCCCGGCGGCGGCGTGCCGCCGGGCGAGACACCGCCCGCCGAGGGCAGCACGCCCTGGGCCGGCCCGCAGGAGACCTACAACCCGCCGAAGGGCTGGGGCAAGGGTCCGCTGATCGCCATCGGCATCGTGGTCCTGCTCTGCGTCGTCTTCTTCTTCGCCTTCGCGTTTCTGGTGTGAGGTGCCCGATGCGGCCCGGGCGGCCGCTCGCTCAGGGGTAGGAGAGCACCGTTGACGGCACGGTGTCGCTGCCCGACGTGGCGGCCCCCGTGTCGTTGATGACGTGCTCGAACTGGCCGTGGCCGCTCAGTGAGACGACGAGCAGGTCGTGGAACTTCACGCCGGGCGTGCGCGGCGCCGCGAAGCCGTGGTCCTGGCGGATCGTCGGGTCCACGTTGTAGTAGCAGTAGCTGCCCATGCCCCAGCCCTCGTGCGTGGTGACCGAGTCGGCGACCTTGTACGCGGCGAAGCCCTTGGTGCTGCCGTTCTGGATCGCGGCCTGGTTCGGCGCGTCGTACGCCTTCTCGTTCTGGAAGAAGATCGTGCGGCCGCGCTCGCCGCGCCACTCCACGTCGTACTTGTTGAAATGTTCTACGAAGAGGCCGGTGGCGAGGACGTCGGCGCCGTTGACGCGGACGCCGTAGTCGGCGCGGTTGGTCTCCCAGCCGACGCCGTCGCCGTGGTCGGCGCGCCAGACCCAGGTGTGGTCGACGATCGTGTGGTTGCTGTTGATCACCATGCTGGTGGTGGCCCTGCCGGCGCCCGCGCCGCCGATCCGGATGAAGACGTCCTGGACGGTGGTCGGGTTGGCGGCGTGGTCCGCCGATGCGCCCTCGGGGCCGACCTCCAGCAGGGTAGCGGAGTTGGCCGGCCCGGCGTCGATGAGGAAGCCGGCCAGCCGCACGCCGTCCACGTCGGCGACCTTCAGGGCCGTCACGCCGTTGTCCGGGATGAGCGTGGCGTAGCCCAGGCCCAGGACGACCGTGTTGGCGCGCTTGACCTCGACGGTCCGGTCGACGTGGTGGATCCCGGGCGTGAGCAGCAGGTTCAGGCCCTGGTCCAGCGCCTGGTTCATGGTGGCCGCGCCGGTCCCGGGCTTGACCACGTAGAACTGGCTCAGCGGCAGGGACGTGCCGCGCGGGGTGCCGCTGCCCCAGGTGGTGCCGCGCGCGTTCGTGCGCTTCTCGGGGAGGAAGACCCGGTACGCGTCGCCGTCCAGGTAGAGGAAGGGCTTCTCGCGGGAGACCGGGGTGGTGTCCAGGGTGGTGTACGGTGGGTCGGGGAAGCTCTGCGCCGGGGCGCCCTCGACGCCGGAGAAGACCATGTTCCAGACCGCGTTGGTCCAGCCGCCCACCGAGCTGTCGCGGGTGTACCACTGCTGTTGCGAGTACGGCCCTACGGTCCCGTCGATGCGGCTGTCGGCGATGTAGCCGCCGCTGGCCCAGCCGTAGCCGTCGGGCGCGAGGTTCAGCCCGCCGCGTATGTGCATCCGGCGGAACGGCGCGGCCTGGGCGACCGCCCAGCGGTTGGTGCCGTTGACGGGGGTGAGGGCGAGGTTCTCGGCCGAGCGCCAGAAGTTCTGCGTCGCGTTGCCGTCGAACCAGCCCGCGTCCACGGTCACATCGCCGTTGATGGACGTGTCGTCGGGGGAGAGGCCGAGGCCGGCGATGGAGGTGTAGAAGCCGAGCTGCGCATTGAGGCCGTGGTACGTGCCCGGCTTGAAGAGCAGCGCGTACCGGCCGGCGCCGAACTGCGCGCGCTCCTGCTGCCGGAAGATCTCGTCCAGCTTGCCCTGGATGTCGGGCGTGGACGGGTCGAAGACGAGGACGTTCGGGCCGAGGTCGCCGCCGCCGGGGAGGTCGGCGGCGGGTGCCGCGGGCGTGGCCGGGGCGGCGGAGGCGGTGGTGGTGAGGGCCGGGAGGCCGGCCGCGGGGAGCGCGGCGGCCATGGCGGCCAGGACGGAGCGGCGTGCGGGCATGGCGACTCTCCTGCTTCAGGAACTGAACGGTGGGGTTTCCTGGGAGCGCTCTCTTGCCCGACGAATGTTCAGTGCGTAGGGACATACCGTCAAGAGGTACGGACCAACTCGCGTGCAACCGGGGGAGTTTGCCGGCTGTGTATTCGTAGGTTGGCGGCGGTGCCGTTCGTGGCTGATCACGCGACGGAGCCGGCCGCTGTGGGGCGGCCGGCTCCGTCTGCGCGAGCGGTGCGCTGCTACTCCTTGCCCACCTCCCGGTTCACCGCGGCGGGCGAGTCGTAGTCGGACTCGGGCAGCTTCTGCAGCGCGCCCATGATGTCCTTGCTCGCGCCGTGCTGCTCGGCCTGCCGGACGATGTCGTCCTTGGAGGCCGGGTAGTTGACGCCGCCGAGGCACTTCTGCATTTCGATGGGGTCCACGTTCTTCTCCATACGCTGGGGGTACCCCGGGGCCTGCTTCCCGCGGCGTGCAGACGCCATTGTTCGCCCCGATGGAGCAGGAATTCAGGCCGCTGTATACGTGGCTACGAGGACATCGCGGCGGGCGGGCCGGCCGGCGTCCACCGGCCGAATGGGGGAGACCTCGTGCAAGGTGCTGCGGTCGTCGGAGAGCAGCAGGGCCGCCGGTTCCCGCAGCGTCGCCGACAGCACCTCGCGGCCGTCCGTCGCGTACACGGTGCTCTGCCCGCCGGTGGCGTTCTCCCGGCCGATGAGCAGCGAGGTCACCAGCGTCACACCGTCCCGGTGGCGGCCCTCGGGAGTGGGCTGCCCCGCACTGTCGGCGGCGGCGCTCACCCGGAACGGATGCACTTTGACCCGCCACCGCTCCGGCCTCGCCAGCGCGTCCGCCGCCTTTCCCAGCAATTCCAGCAGCGCATGCAGGACGGGGTCGGCGAGAAAAGCGTCGGTCAGCGGGTCGAAATGGCGGTCCTGCGCTTCGTAGAGATGATTGGTGCGGTCCGGCTGCAGGAAAGGCGTATGGGGCTGCAGCGTCCGTTCACCGGATTTCCGATCGATGGTGAAATGGCCGTACCGGCGCAGCCTGCGGGTGCCGCGGGACGCCGCGTAGGGGTCCGGTGACAGGTCTTCCCAGTGCGCGGCGAACCGCGCCCAGCCGTCGGCCCCGCCCGGCAGCGCGGCCTGTACGGCGGCGGGGGGCATGAGGTGGGCGCCGGTGGCGGTCAGTGCGGTACGGGCGGCCTCGATGTGGTCCATACGGTCCATGCCGCCATGATGGGCGGCTCTTCCGGCGGCTGCACGTCGATGCCCCGTGCAGGGAGCCGACGTTCAGCGGCGCGGAGGCAGCCGGTGCAGCCGTACCTCGCTCAGCTGCCCGTCCGCCGCCGTCGCCGTCATGTACGTGCAGTACGGCTGGCGGCGGCGGTCCGTCGGGGAGCCGGGGTTGAGCAGCCGCAGGCCGCCCGGTGCGACCCTGTCCCAGGGGATGTGGCTGTGCCCGAAGACCAGCACGTCGAGGTCGGGGTAGCGCTCGGCGCACCGGCGCTCGCGGCCCTGCGCCGCGCCGGTCTCGTGCACGACGCCGAAGCGCAGTCCGCCCAGCTCGGCGCGCGCCACCTCCGGCAGCCGGGCCCGCAGCTCCGGCCCGTCGTTGTTCCCGTACACGCCGATCACCCGGCGGGCCCGCGCCTCCAGCAGATCCAGCGTGGCCGCGTCCACCCAGTCGCCCGCGTGCAGCACGGCGTCGGCGCGCTCGATCTCCGCGAGGAGCGGATCCGGCAGGACCTTGGCGCGCTTGGGCAGATGGGTGTCGGCGGTCAGCAGCAGACGCACCGGGCGGCCTCCCTGGGCGGACGGGCTCGTCACGGTACACCTGGTCCCCTCCGGGGCACGGTCGCATAGGCTCACCGGGCGATGAAGAACACTCAGGTGCCGCCGGTGGCCAAGGCGGACAGGTCGACCGTGCGGCGGCACAACCTCAGCCTGGTGCTGCGGGTGGTGCACGACGAGGGCGAGGTGACCCGCGCCGCGGTGGCCGCGCGGGTGGGGCTGACCAGGGCGGCGGTGTCCTCGCTGGTCGAGCAGTTGCTGGCGGGCGGGTTCCTGGTCGAGTCGGGCAAGACGTTCAGCGGCCAGGCGGGCCGTCCCGGCACCGTGCTGAAGGTCTCGGGCACGGGCCCGGCCGGACTCGGCGTGGAGATCAACATCGACTACGTCTCGGTGTGCGTCGTCGACCTCGCGGGCACCGACCGGGTCCGGCTGACCACCCACCTCGACAACCGCGGCGCCTCCCCCGAGGAGGTACTGGACCGGGCGGCCCGGATCGCCGCACGCACGCTGGAGTCGGCCACCGAGCAGGAGCTGCGCCCGGCGGGGGTCCGGCTCGCGGTGCCGGGCCTGCTCTCCGGCGGCACCGTCCGCCAGGCCCCGAACCTCGGCTGGCACGGCGTGGCGGTGGAGGAGATGTTCGGCCGGGCGCTGTCCCGGCTGCGGCCCGCCGGGCACCCGCTGCCGGTCGGCTCGGACAACGAGGCGAACAGCGCGGCCCTCGCCGAGCTGTGGTTCGGCGGCCTGGACCGGGTGCGCAGCTTCCTGTACCTGACGGGCGAGACCGGTGTCGGCGGCGCGCTCGTACTGGACGGCGAACTGCTGCGCGGGGCGCACGGCTTCGCGGGCGAGATCGGGCATGTGGTGGTGGACCCGGACGGGCCCGAGTGCCGCTGCGGGGCGCGCGGCTGCCTGGAGCAGTACGCGGGCCAGGCAGCCCTGCTGCGCAACGCCGGGCTGGAGCCGGGGCAGGGCGGGGCGCCCGCCGTGACGGAACTGGAGCGGCGGGCCCGGCAGGGTGAGCCGCGCGCGCTGGCGGCGATCGAGCAGGCCGGGCGGCAGCTGGGGCTGGTGCTCTCCGGCGCGGTGAACCTCTTCGACCCGGACGCCGTGGTGCTGGGTGGCAGTTACCGGCTGCTGATGCCGTGGCTGGCGCCCGCCGCCCACGCGGAGCTGGCCCGGCGGGTGGTGTCGGGCCTGTGGAGCGCGGACGGCGGGCGGCTGCGCGCCTCGTCCTCCTCGGGCGACGCCGCGCGGGGCGCCGCCGCCCAGGTCGTACGGGAGGTCCTGGCGGACCCGCTGGCGTACACGGAGGACCGGCCGGGCTGAGGAGCCTCGTCAGCGCACCGCGAGCAGGTGCTCCATCGCGAGCTGGTCGAGGCGCTCGAAGGCCATCGAGCGGCCGGCGGCGGCGCTCACGTCGAACTCCTCGTACGCGGTGCGGTCCGCCCGCAGCGCGGCGAGGCCGTCGGCGGCGGTGGGCTGCGCGAGCTCGTCCAGGCGGGAGTCGCGCAGCGCCTGCTGGACCTCGGGGTCGGCGCGGAAGGCGGCGGCCCGCTCGCGCAGGATCAGGTAGTTGCGCATGCAGTTCTTCGCGGACTCCCACACGCCGTCGTAGCCGTCGGTGCGCACGGGCTTGAAGTCGAAGTGGCGCGGGCCGGCGTACCCGGCGGTCTCCAGCAGGTCCACCAGCCAGAACGCCTGCCGCAGGTCGCCCGCGCCGAAGCGCAGGTCCTGGTCGTACTTGATGCCGTTCTGGCCGTTGAGGTCGAGGTGGAAGAGCTTGCCCGCCCACAGGGCCTGCGCGATGCCGTGCGGGAAGTTCAGCCCGGCCATCTGCTCGTGGCCGACCTCCGGGTTCACGCCGAACAGCTCCGGCTTCTCCAGCCGCTCGATGAAGGCCAGCGCGTGGCCGACGGTGGGCAGCAGGATGTCGCCGCGCGGCTCGTTCGGCTTCGGCTCGATGGCGAAGCGCAGCCCGTAACCCTGCTCGGTGACGTACTCGGCGAGCAGGTCGAAGGCTTCCTTCATGCGGTCAAGCGCGTGCCGGACGTCCTTGGCGCCGCCGGACTCCGCGCCCTCCCGGCCGCCCCACGCCACGTACGTCTCGGCGCCCAGCTCGGCCGCGAGGTCGATGTTGCGCATGGTCTTGCGCAGCGCGTAGCGGCGCACGTCGCGGTCGTTGGCGGTGAAGCCGCCGTCCTTGAAGACCGGCTGGGTGAACAGGTTGGTGGTCGCCATCGGGACCTTCATGCCGGTGGCGTCCAGCGCGGCGCGGAACCGCTTGATGATCGCGTCGCGCTCGCCGTCCGTGGACCCGAAGGGGATCAGGTCGTCGTCGTGGAACGTGATGCCGTACGCGCCGAGCTCCGCCAGCCGCTCGACGGACTCCACCGGGTCCAGCGCGGGCCGGGTGGCCACACCGAACGGGTCGATGCCGGTCCAGCCGACGGTCCACAGGCCGAAGGTGAACCGGTCCTCGGGGGTGGGGGTGTAGCTCATGGGGCACCTCTCTTGCGTCGCACCTATTAGTAAAGGCAGAAAACAAATTAGTATGCGGCGCAGTCGCGGGGAAGCCCCCACGGCGGACCGACCGGAAATCGTGTGAGGGAGGAAGCGTGCGCGGACAGCAGCGCTTGGTCATCGGGGTGGACAGCTCGACCCAGGCCACCAAGGCCGTCGTCGTCGACGTCGAGACCGGCCGCATACAAGGGCAGGGGCGCGCCCCGCACATCGTGACCGGGAGCGACGGGGCCCGGGAGAGCGACCCGGAGGCGTGGTGGAGCGCGCTCGGCGCGGCCGTCGCCGCCGGGCTGAAGGAGTCCGGCGCCGAGCCGTCCGCCGTGGCCGGCATTGCCGTCGCGGGCCAGCAGCACGGGCTCGTCGTCCTGGACACGGCAGGGCGGCCGCTGCGGTCCGCGCTGCTGTGGAACGACACCCGCTCGGCGCCGCAGGCCGCGGCCCTGACCGCCGCGCTCGGCGGCCCGGACGCCTGGCTGGCCCGTACCGGGTCGGAGCCGGTCGCCTCCATGACCGCCACCAAGTGGCAGTGGCTGCGGGAGCACGAACCGGCCACCGCCGAGGCCGCTGCCGCCGTCCGGCTGCCGCACGACTTCCTCACCGAGCGCCTCGCCGGTACGGCCGCGACCGACCCCGGCGACGCCTCGGGCACGCTCTGGTACGCCACCGCGACCGGCGCCTACGACCCGGAACTCCTCGATCTCGTCGGCATGGACGCGAAGCTGCTGCCCGAGGTCGCGCCGACCGGCGCCACCCGCGTCGGGACGCTGACCCCGGCGGCCGCCGACGCGCTCGGGCTGCCCGCCGGCATTGCCGTCGCCGCGGGCACCGGCGACAACATGGCCGCCGCGGTCGGCCTCGGCCTCGGCGGCGCGGGCCTGCTCGACCACCCCGTGGTCAGTCTCGGCACCTCCGGCACCGTCTTCGCCGCCAGCCGCACCCGGCCCGCCGCCCCCGGTATCGCCGGGTTCGCGGCGGCCGACGGCACCTACCTCCCGCTCGGCTGCACCCTGAACTGCACGCTCGCCGTCGACAAGGTCGCCGCGCTGCTCGGGCTGGACCGCGAGGACGCCGAGCCGGGCGGCGCGGCGGTCCTCCTCCCGTACCTCGACGGCGAACGCACCCCCGACCTGCCGCACGCCTCCGGACTGCTCACCGGCATCCGGCACGACACCACCCCGCGCCGGCTCCTCGGCGCGGCCTACGAAGGCGCCGCCTTCACCGTGCTGCGCGCCCTGGACGAACTGCTGCGCGCCTGCGGACTGGACCCCGCGGCACCCGAGGTACGGAGCCGTCCGCTGCGGCTGACCGGCGGCGGCGCGCAGGGCCGGGTCTGGCGGGACACCGTACGGCGGCTCTCCGGCCGCCCGGTGATCGTGCCGCACCACACCGAACTGGTCGCGCTCGGCGCCGCCGCGCTGGCCGCGGGCGCGGCGACCGGCGCCGACCCCGTGGGCCTCGCGGCCGGCTGGGGCACGGGAGAGGGCGAACCGCTGCCGGCCCTGCCGCGCGACCGGGCGGCGTGGGACCGCATCGAAGCCGTACTGGACCGGGCGACGCCGTCGCTGCTGAGCTGAGGCGGACGGGCACGGCCACGGGCCGGCGGGCCTGAAGGCGTCGCCGGCCCGTCAGGCCACCGCGTCCCCGAACTCCCGTACCGCCTCGTCGACGATCGTCTGCAGCTGGGCGTGGTGTGCCCCGCGCCAGTACACCCGGCCGCAGGCGGTGCACTGCGCGAACACGTCGTACGTGCGCCGCGTGCCGTGCTCCAACTGCTCACGCACCGACTCCTTGTCCGCGTCCTTCAGCTCACCGTTGCATGCCGTGCAGCGCGTCCACGGGGCCAGCCGGGGCGCGAACCGGCCCAGTACGTCCCGGAGTTGTTCCTCCGGCCGGTCGCTGTAGACGAAGCCGCCGGCCCACAGCTCACGGCGGCGCAGCAGTCCGCGGTCCCGGGAGAGCAGCACGCGGCGCTGCGCGGCGGAGCGGGAGGCCAGCTCCGGGTCGCCGATGTCCTCGCTCTCGTACGCCGCGTCCACGCCCAGCAGCCGCAGCCGCCGCGCGAGCGTGCCGAGGTGGACGTCGAGCAGGAAGCGCAGCGGCGCGCCCGGCACCCGCTGCGGCCGCTCGACCGGCCGCACCTCGACGCTCTCCGGCTTCCGGGGCACGTGCGAGACCGGCTGCGCGCGGCCGTCGACCAGCAGTGCGCCCACCTCGGTGAGCGGCACGCCGAGCGATTCGACGATGTGGCCGAGCGTGGACGCCCCGTCGGTGCGGAAGGCGGTGGGGCCGCCGCGCCGGCCGGCAGCGGCGAGAACCCGCAGCTCGGGGGCGAAACTGATGGTGATCTCCGGACCGTTCACCCCCACAGCATGCCATTACGGAGCGGCGTCGGACCGGGGGTTTTCCGCCGTGCCGACGACGCGCGCGTACTGGGCTTCCAGGCCCTCCAGCAGCGCCTGCAGGCCGGTCTCGAAGGCGCCCTCGTCGACCGACCGCTGGTGCTGGGCCAGCAGATGGGCCTGGTCGAGGTGGGGGTACGTACCGGCGTAGAGCTCCGCGTCGGTGGGGAAGCCGGCGGCGAACGAGCCGAGGGCCGAGCCGGTGATGAAGTACCGCATCGAGGCGCCGATGTGCGTGGCGTGCGCGCGCGGCCAGCCGGCCGCGACCAGGCCGCCGAAGACCGCGTCGGCCAGCCGCAGGGAGTTCGGGCGGTGGGCGGAGGGGCGCATCAGGGCCGGGACGAGGTTCGGGTGGCCGGCGAGGGCCGCGCGGTAGGAGCGGGCCCAGTCGCGCAGCGCCGTACGCCAGTCCAGGCGGCCGAACATCGACAGGTCGACCTGGCCGACGACCTGGTCCACGAGCGCGTCGACCAGCTCGTCCATGGTCCGGAAGTGGTTGTAGAGCGAGGGGCCCGTGACGCCGAGGACGGCCGCGAGCCGCCGGGTGGACAGGGCCTGGAGCCCCTCGTCGTCGACGAGCCGCAGGGCCGCTTCCATGATGCGGTCGCGGCTGAGCAGTGGTTGGCGCGGGCGGGCCACGGCGCATCTCCTCGGCAGGTCGGCGGGACGTGGACCTTACACGGCCGGGTGCCCGGACGGTCGCGGAGCACCTCTTTTCAGCGGCATGACAGCGGAGTAAGGTGCGAAAAACTTGCACCGCTAGTTTTCGGGTAGCGGGCGCGTCGTACACAGCGTCGTACACGGCGAACAGGAGCATCCGCACATGACCACCCTGTCCCTGGCCACCGTCCTCGCCGAGGCCGCCCGGCGCCGCCCCGACCACCTCGCGCTCGTCGAGGGCGAGCGGCGGATCACCTTCGCGGAGCTGTGGCACCAGGCCAGGACCCAGGCGGCGGCGCTGGGCGCGCTCGGCGTACGGCCCGGCGACAAGGTCGCCCTGATGGCGCCGAACACCGCCGAATTCCCGCGCGCCTACTACGCGATCCTCGCCGCGGGCGCCGTCGTGGTCCCCGTACATCTGCTGCTCTCCGCGGGCGAGGTGGCACACGTGCTGCGGGACAGCGGCGCGAAGCTGCTGCTCTGCCACGCGGACCAGGCGGCCACCGGCGGCGAGGCCGCGGCCGCCACGGACGCCCGGATGGTCACCATCGGCCCCGAGGTCCGGGTGCCGGGCGCGGACGGCCGCCTGGAGGACCTCGCCGAGACCGTCGAGCCGCTGCCCACGTACGTCACCCGCGAGGCCGAGGACCCGGCCGTGGTCTTCTACACCAGCGGCACCACGGGCGTCCCCAAGGGCGCCGTGCTCACCCACCTCAGCCTGGTCATGAACGCCACCACCAACGCCTTCGACTCCCACGAGGTGCGGCCGGACGACATCACCCTGGGCGCGCTGCCGCTGTACCACACCTTCGGGCAGACGGCGAGCATGAACTCCTCCTGGCGGCGCGGCGCGACGCTCGTCCTGCAGCCGCGCTTCGACGCCGCTGCCGCGCTGGACCTGATGGTGCGTGAGGGCGTCACCACCTTCCAGGGCGTCCCGACGATGTATGTACGGCTCCTGGAGGCCGCGGGCACGGCCGCCGAACTGCCCACGCTGCGGCGGTGCGTCTCGGGCGGCGCCTCGCTCCCGGTACCGGTGCTGGAGAAGTTCACCGAGGTCTTCGCCACCGAGGTGTACGAGGGGTACGGGCTCTCCGAGACCTCGCCGACCGCGGCCGTCAACCAGCCGGTCTTCGGCACCCGCGCGGGCACGGTCGGCCACGCGATCTGGGGCGTGGACGTGGAGATCGCCGCGCCCGAGCCCGCCGACCGCATCGACCTGCTGCCCGCCGGTGAGCTGGGCGAGGTCGTGGTGCGCGGCCACAACGTCTTCGCGGGCTACCTCGGCCGCCCCGAGGAGACCGAAGCGGCCCTGGTGGAGGGCTGGTTCCGCACCGGCGACCTCGGTACGAAGGACGCCGAGGGGTTCCTCCGCATCGTCGACCGCAAGAAGGACCTGATCATCCGGGGCGGCTTCAACGTCTACCCCCGCGAGGTCGAGGAGGCGCTGCTGCACCACCCCGGCATCGCCGAGGCCGCGGTCATCGGCCTGCCGCACCCGACCCACGGCGAGGAGGTCTGCGCCGTGCTCATCCGCGACAAGCACACGGACGCGGCGCCCACCGCCGAGGAGATCATCGACTGGTCCAAGGAGCGGCTGGCCAAGTACAAGTACCCGCGCCGCGTCGAGTTCGTCGACGCCTACCCGCTCGGCCCCAGCCACAAGGTCCTCAAGCGCGAACTGCGCAAGCGGTTCACGGACCGGCCGGTCTGAGCGGCGCCGGCCTGCTGGGTCCGTCTACGGGACCGTCCGTATCCTGGCCGCATGAGGCGGACATCCTTTGCCCACTGGCCCTGCTCGATCGCGCGCACGATGGACCTGCTGGGCGACTGGTGGACGCCGCTCGTGCTGCGCGAGGCGTTCTACGGGATCCGGCGGTTCGACGCGTTCCAGGAGTCGCTGGGGATCGCCCGCAACACCCTGACGGACCGGCTGCGCCGGCTGGTGGACGAGGGTCTGCTGGAGAAGCGGCCGTACCAGACCGAGCCCGTGCGGTACGACTACGTCCTCACCGAGAAGGGGCGCGACTTCTACACCGTGCTGCTGGCCATGAACCGGTGGGGCGACCGCTGGCTGGCCGGTGAGCAGGGGCCGCCGATCGTCTTCCGGCACGACGTGTGCGGGCACGAGAGTCACGCCGAGGTGGTCTGTGCCGACTGCGGCGAGCCGATGACGGCGGAGAACACCCACGCCCGGCTGGGACCCGGCTATCCGCCGAAGCTGGCCGAACGGCCGGACGTACGGGAGCGGTTCGGGCACTGAGCCACCACGCCGCATCGGCGGCGCTGCCTCTTGACAGGTGAGTCTATCTACGCAACTTTGAAGGTCAGAGCCCTGACAAAGGGGAGAGCTGAGGAGGCTTGCCAGCCATGGAGTGGACGGGCGCGCGGTACGCGGACGGGCCGACGGTCGAGGTGGACATCTTGATCGCCGCGCCGCCGGAACGTGTGTGGGAGCTGGTGTCCGACGTCGAGCTGATGCCGGAGCTGAGCGCCGAACTGCGGTCGGCACAGTGGGTGGACGGCGCGTCGGGGCCGGCTCTCGGCGCCCGCTTCGTGGGCCACAGCGCCCATGAGGCACTGGGAGAGTGGCGGACCACCTCGTACGTTGTGGAATGCGACCCGCCGCGCGCCTTCGCCTGGGCCGTGGCGGACCCCCAACACCCCTCCGCCACCTGGCGGTTCACCCTCGCCCCCGAGGACGGCGGCACCCGGCTGCGGCAGTGGGTCCGGCTGGGCCCCGGCCGGTCCGGGCTCTCGTACGCCATCGAGCGGATGCCGGAGAAGGAGCAGAAGATCGTCCACGTACGGCTGCGGGAGTTCGAGCGGAACATCACCACCACGCTCGGCGCGCTCAAGGAACGGGCCGAGCGGGCCGGACACCCCGACCCCCGCAAGGCGGGCGCCTGATGCGTACCGCGACGACGATCGAGGCGTCCGGCGGCCCCTGGCCGGAGCTGGTGGATTACGTCACCGAGGCCGAGAAGCTGGGCCTGGACATCTGCTGGGTGGCCGAGGCGTGGGGCGCGGAGGCGCCGTCCCCGCTGGGGTACCTCGCCGCGCGCACCGAGCGCATGCTGCTCGGCTCGGGCATCATCCAGCTCGGCACGCGGACGCCGATGGCCATCGCCCGTGCGGCGATCACTCTGGCGCGGATTTCCGAGGGCCGCTTCCTGCTCGGGCTCGGCCCGTCCGGGCCGCAGGTGATCGAGGGGCTGCACGGCGTGCCGTTCGCCCGGCCGCTCTCCCGCATGCGGGAGACCGTCGAGATCGTGCGGCAGGCCACGTCGGGCGAGAAGATCGCTTACTCCGGGCGGGAGTTCACGATCCCGCTGCCGGGCGGCGAGGGCAAGCCGATGCGGCTCTCGATGCGCGCCGAGCACGACATCCCCGTATACCTGGCCACCCTCTCGCCGAAGATGCTCCGGCTGACCGGCGAGATCGCGGACGGCTGGCTGGGCACGTCCTTCGTGCCCGAGGGGGCCAAGGAGGCGTACTTCGACCATCTGGACGCGGGGCTGGCCGCTGCGGGCCGCACCCGCGCCGGGTTCGACATCTGCCAGGGCGCCGAGGTGGCGTTCGCCGAGGACGAGGACGCGCTGCGCACGATGGTGGCCGGGCGGAAGAAGGAGCTGGCCTTCAGCCTCGGCGGCATGGGCTCGGCGAGCACGAACTTCTACCATCGCGCCTACAGCCGCCAGGGCTGGGCCGAGGCCGCCGCCGAGGTGCGGGAGCGCTGGCAGGCCGGCGACCGGGAGGGCGCGGCCGGGCTGGTCACCGACGAGATGGTGCTCGCCACGACGCTCATCGGGACGGTGGACATGGTCCGCGCCCGGCTGCGGGTCTGGCAGGCCGCGGGCGTCGACACCGTACGGCTGTACCCCGCGGGCGACACCCTCGACGCCCGGCTGGCCACCCTCGGCCGCGCCCTGGACCTCGTACGGGAGGTGACGGACGAGGCCGGGTGACCCCCGGTCAGAAGCCCACCGACCCGTCGATGCCCTCGCGCAGGAAGTCGGCGTGGCCGTTGTGACGGGCGTACTCGTGGATGACGTGCAGCATGACGAAGCGGAGCGAGACCTCGCCCCAGAGCGGGGAGTGGCCGGTCACCTCGAGCGAGGGCGCCGCCGCTTCGATGCGCCGGGCGTGCCCGGTCTCCGCCTCCCAGGCCGCGAACGCCTCGGACGGGGTGGCGCCGCTCGCGTCGAACGCGGCCTGGACGTCCCGCTCGGGCGACCAGAGGAAGGGCACGTCCTCGGCGTTGATGATCCGGCGGAACCAGGTGCGCTCCACCTCCGCCATGTGCCGCACCAGGCCGAGCAGGGTCAGCGTGGACGGCGGCATGGAGCGGCGGTGCAGCTCCTCGTCGGTCAGGTCCGCGCACTTCCTCGCGAACGTGGCGCGGTGGAAGTCGAGGAAGCCGCGGAGCGTCTCCCGCTCCCCGCCCCGCAGCGGCGGCATCTCCCGGTCGGCCATGATCGGTTCGGTGGTTGCCGGCTGCTCGGCGGTCGCCGACTGTTCGCTGGTCACTGGCGGTCTCCTCCCCGGGCCGCGATCGTCCGGCGGCCCGGGGGGCGAGGTTAGCCCGCTTCGGTCTTCACCGCCGGGGTTTCCTCGGCTCGCTTGCCCAGGACGCTGTGCCGCCGGCCGTAACCGAAGTACAGCGCGAGGCCGGCCGCGAGCCAGACCAGGAAGCCGATCCAGGTGAAGACCTGGAGGTTGAGCATCAGGTAGAGGCAGCAGAGCAGCGAGACCAGCGGGATGACGGGCACCCAGGGCGTACGGAACGCGCGGGGCAGGTCGGGGGCCGTGCGCCGGAGGATCAGCACGCTCGCGGAGACCGCGGCGAACGCGAACAGCGTGCCGATGTTGACCATCTCGGCGAGCAGGTCGAACTTCAGGAACGCGGCCAGGCCCGCCATGATGACGCCCAGCACCCACAGGTTGATCTTCGGCGTGCCGTGCTTCGGGTCGACCTTGCACAGCGCCTTCGGCAGCAGCCCGTCGCGGGCCATCGCGAAGACGACCCGGCTCTGCGAGCGGAAGCAGATCAGGCTCACGGCGGTCAGGCCGACCACCGCGCCCACGCTGATGACCGTGGCGAAGACCGGGTACCCCTTGGCCGTGAAGGCGTCCGCGAGCGGCGCCTGCACCGACAGCTCCGAGTAGTGCTGCATGCCGGTGACCACCAGGCACACCGCGACGTACAGCACGGTGACGATGATCAGCGAGGCGATGATGCCGATCGGCAGGTCGCGCTGCGGCTTGCGGGTCTCCTCGGCGGTCGTCGCGACCATGTCGAAGCCGATGTACGCGAAGAAGACCATGGCGGCGGCGCTCAGGATGCCGGCCACGCCGAACGCGGTCGGGGTGATGCCGGTGAGCACCTGGAGCAGCGGGGCCTGGAGCCCGGCGACCTTGCCGGTGGGCTCGGCGTCGGGCACGAAGGGCTGGTAGTTCGCGGTGTCGATGAGGAACGCGCCCGCGATGATCACCAGCAGCACGATGGCGAGCTTGACCGCGACGAGCACGTTCGTGACGCCCTTGGACAGCTTGCCGCCCGCGATCAGTACGCCGGTCAGTACGAGGATGAGCAGCGCGGCGGGCAGGTTCATCACCGAGCCGTCACCGCCGCTCAGCGCGGCCGGCAGATGCACGCCGATCCCGTTGAGCATCGAGTTCAGATAGCCGGACCAGCCGACCGCGACCACCGAGGTGGCCAGCGTCAGTTCCAGGCTCAGCGCCCAGCCGATGATCCAGGCGGGCAGCTCGCCGAGCGAGGTGTAGGAGTAGGAGTACGCGGACCCGGCGACCGGCACCGAGGACGCGAATTCCGCGTAACACAGGGCGGCGCAGGCGCAGACCGCGGCGGCGACGACGAAGGAGAGCGCCACGGCGGGGCCGGCCATGTTCCGCGCCACCGTGCCGGTCAGTACGAAGATTCCGGTGCCGAGAATGACACCTACCCCGAGGATCGTGAGATCCAGCGCGGAAAGGTCACGGCGAAGGCGTTGTTCGCCTTCTCCACGAGCCTCCTTCAGCGCGCGTTCCAGGGGCTTCTTTCGTAGCAGACTCACGGTTTTTATCCGAACTCTCAGGGTGATCGGGAACAAAGGGTGGTGTTCCCGACCAGGGAGTGTCGGACAGCCGCGCAGCTCCCCGCAACGCGACGCTCCGGTGTCTCACATCGTGATACATCTCGTCCGTGCCGGTATTTCCCCGGTCACCGCACTCACATCACCGTGCCGATATGCCACGGCACGAATTCCTCCTCGCCGTATTCCATCGATTCGCTCTTCGTGGGCTCGCCCGAGGCGACCGCGAGGACGCGTTCGAAAATTGCCTGCCCCGTTTCCTCGACGGTGGTGGTGCCGTCGATGATGCCGCCGGTGTTGATGTCCATGTCGTCGGCCATGTGCGCGTACAGCGGGGTATTCGTGGCGAGTTTCAGGCTCGGTACGGGGGCGCAGCCGAAGGCCGAGCCGCGTCCGGTGGTGAAGCACACCATGTTCGCGCCGCCCGCGACGATGCCGGTCACCGAGACCGGGTCGTAGCCGGGGGTGTCCATGAAGACAAAGCCCTTGGACGTGACCGGCGCCGCGTAGTCGACGACATCGGCGAGGGCCGTCGTGCCGCCCTTGGCGACCGCACCGAGCGATTTCTCCAGGATGGTGGTGAGGCCGCCCGCCTTGTTGCCGGGGGAGGGGTTGTTGTCCATCGACCCGCCGTTCTTCGCGGTGTACTCGCGCCACCACGCGATCCGCTCCAGCAGCTTCTCGCCGGCCTCCTTGGTGGCGGCGCGGCGCACGAGCAGATGCTCCGTGCCGTAGATCTCCGGGGTCTCGCCGACGACGCCGGTACCGCCGTGCCGGACCAGCCGGTCGACCGCGTTGCCGAGCGCGGGGTTGGCGGTGATGCCGGAATACGAGTCGGAGCCGCCGCAGTTCGTGCCCAGGGTCAGCTCGCTCGCCGGCACGGTCGTCCGGCGGGCCCGGTCGGCGGCCGGCAGCATGGCGGTCAGCCGCTCGACGCCGGCCGCCACGGTCTTCTTCGTACCGCCGAGCTCCTGGATCGTGCTCGCGGAGACCGACAGGTCCGCGCGGAGCGGCAGCCCGTCGGTCAGCGCCGCGATCTGGTTGTCCTCGCAGCCCAGCCCGAGGAGCAGGAAGCCGGCGAAGTTCGGATGCGTCAGGTAGCCGCGCATGACGCGCCGCAGTACCTCGATGCCCTCGCCGTCCGCGGCGAGCCCGCAGCCCTGGCCGTGGGTGAGTGCCACGACGCCGTCGATGTGGTCGTAGTCGTCCAGGACGCCGGAGTACCGCAGCCGCGCGGCGATTTGTTTCGCGGCGGTGGCCGAGCAGTTGACGCTGGTGAGGACGGCCAGATAGTTCCGGGTGCCGACCGAGCCGTCGGCGCGCACGTACCCCTGGAAGGTGGCGCGCTCGGAATCGGGGAGCAGCTTCACCGGCCGGGCGTCCACGGAGAACTCATAGGCGCGCTCGAACTCCCGGTACTCCAGGTTGTGCAGGTGGACATGGTCACCGGGCGCGATGTCCGCCGCCGCGAAGCCGATGATCTGGCCGTACCGCAGCACGGGCGCGCCCCGGCGGACGGCCCGCAGCGCGATCTTGTGCCCGCGCGCCACGCCGTCCCGCAGCAGTACGGTCTCGCCGCCCGCGTCGACGGCGGTGCCCGCCGGGATGTCGGCCGCCGCGACCGCGACGTCGTCCTGGGGCTGGAGGCGGAGGGCACGGGCGGCTGCGGGCGGGACCATGAGCACCTCGATACGTGGTGGGAGCGGCCGGAGGGTCGACTGTTCTGACGCGCTCTCACGTATGCCCGGCCACCCGCTCATTGACGCCGCTCAGAAGGCGGCTTTACGCTCCCGCTCAGCAGGTCGGACAACGTTCGGTATTTCGAACGCGATCAGAGAGGCTCCCATGCTGACGACGCCCCTGAGCGGTGTGATCCCCGTCGTCCCGACGGTCTTCGACGACGAGGAGGAGCTGGACCTCGCCGGGCTGGCCCGGGTCGTCGACTACCTCATCGACGGCGGCGCCGACGCGTTGTGCGTCCTCGCCAACTACTCCGAGCAGTTCTCGCTGACGGACGAGGAACGCGACCAGGTGTGCCGTACCGTCCTCGAACGCGCCGCGGGGCGCGTCCCGACGGTCGTGACGACCAGCCACTACAGCGCCCGCGTCGCCGCCCGCCGCAGCCGCGAGGCGCAGGCGATGGGCGCCGACATGATCATGCTGATGCCGCCGTTCTTCGGCGCCACGATGGCGGTCCCCGAGGCGGCACTGACCGATTACTTCACCACCGTGGCCGCCGCCACCGACCTCCCGCTGATGGTCCAGGACGCCCCCATGTCCACCACGCCGCTGCCCGTCGGCGTCCTCGTCCACCTGATCAAGGAGGTGCCGCAGCTGCGGTACGCCAAGATCGAGACGCCGGGCGCCGCCGACAAGCTGCGTACGCTCATCGCCGCGGTCGGCGACCGGCTGGAGGGCCCGTTCGACGGCGAGGAGGCCGTCACGCTCATTCCGGACCTGGACGCCGGCGCGGTCGGCACGATGTCCAGCTCGACCGTGCCCGACCGGCTCGGCCGGATCGTGCGGCAGTACCGCGCGGGGGACCGGGCCGGCGCGGTCGCGGACTGGGAGGAGCTGCTGCCGCTGATCCACTACGAGAACCGGCAGTGCGGGCTGCGCGCGCAGAAGATCCTGCTGGCCGAGGGCGGCATCATCGCCTCGGACCGCACGCGTGCCCCGTTCGGCCCGGTACCGCCCGCGACCCGCGACGGGCTGCTCGAACTGGCCCGCCGGCAGGACCCGTTGGTGCTGCGCTGGGCGCGGTGAGCGTCCGCGCGGGAGCCCGTACTCAGCCGGACGCGGTCCCGTCGGGCGCGGTCCCGTCGTCGGGCGCGGTCCCGTCCGGCTTGGGACCGGGGGACCGCAGCGGCCGTACCGGGAGGTCGGCGACCAGCCGGCCGTCCTGGTCCTCCACCAGCAGCGACTTGATGGCGTCCCGGGCCATCGCGGTCATCATGCGGGTACGGGCGCCGGGACCCGGCGCGGTGAGGCTGCCGGCGGGCACCCGGTTCCCGTCGGCATCGGCCGTCATCATCCGGTACGTCCGGCCGGGCGTGAGCCCGGACAGGGACACCGGTACCTCGGTGCCCCACGGGTGCGGGATCATCAGCCCTTCGCGGGCCACCGTGACGACGTCCGCCGGGCCGCTGTCCCGGTCGTGCACGGCCACCGGTACCAGGACCGCGAGGACGGCCAGCGCGGCGGCGGCCGCCAGGACGGCGAACCGGCGCGTGCGCCGGGGGCGGGGCCGGGACGCGGG
>NZ_NHSG01000340.1:0-12362 GCF_020024005.1 Streptomyces purpurogeneiscleroticus | reverse complement strand
CCGTAGGGGAAGGGGTGGGGGAGGGCGAGGAGCGGGCCACTGTTGGAGACAGTGTTCATGCCCGTACCGGACAGGAGTGCAGCCGCGGTGCCTGCCGCTATGCCTACCAGGACCGACATCTGGCGCCATACGCCGGGGAGTACGAGGTAACACAGGGCGGTGGCGCTGATGGTGACCAGGGCGAGCCAGGTGTCGTGGGCGATCATCGGGACGGTGACGTTCACCATGTTGATGCCGATGAGAAGGACCGTCGTGCCGAGGACCACCGGTGGGAAGAAGCGGACGATGTAGCGGTAGAGGGGGAGGACCGCGAGGACGAAGGCTGCCGCTATCAGTACCGCGCCGGAGGCGGTGGCCGGGCCGTGTTGCTCGGCGGTCTGGAGGAAGATGGCGACCGCCGCGCCGCCCGGCAGCATCATGAACGGTAGCCGGGCGCCTATGCGCAGGACGCCGAAGGATTGGAGCAGGGCTCCCGCCCCGCACAGTACGAGGGTCGCGCTGAGCAGGGCCGCTGTGCGGTCGGGGGGCAGGTCGAGGCCGGTGGCGATCAGGAACGCGGTGGAGACCGGGGCCGCGAGCATCGCGAGGACGTGCTGCGCGGCCAGGGGCAGCAGCCGGAGCAGGGGGAGGCGTTCGTCCACCGGGTGGACCGGCCGGCCGTCGGGGCCGGGCGGTCCGCCGTCAGGGGCGTCGCCTCCGGTACGGGTGGTGCCGGCGGGGGCGGCCACGGCTCATCCCCGACCCGGCAGCCAGGGCAGTTCCTCGGCGCCGTAACGGTACGCACGGAACAGGGCGTTGTGCTGGGCCGGGAAGATCCGGCCGACCTCGGGCTCGCGGTAGCCGCCGAAGTGCGGGACGACGTACTCCCAGCAGAGGTATCCGTCGGCGGTGACCTCGAAGATGCGGCCCGCGGGGGAGTCGCAGATGAGTGTGTTGCCGTTGGGGAGGCGTTGCGCGCTGCCCATGAAGGGGGCGAAGAAGGCTTCGCGGGCGGGATCGTGGTACTCCCAGGCGATTTTCCCGGAGGACCGCTCGACCTCGATGACGCGGGAGAAGGGGACGTCCCAGTGCGGGCGGAAGACGCCATTGTCGAAGATGAGGATGTTGCCGTTGGGGAGCTCGGTGGGGTTGTGCTGCTGGGAGACGACGCCGGGCTCGGTGCGCCAGAGGATCTCGCCGGTCTCGCGGCTGATGACGATGACCGCTGAGGCGCTGCGGAGGCTGGCCAGGATGTTGCCGTCGGCGAGCGGCAGGACGGCGTTGATGAGGGGGTAGTGCTCGCGGGAGTAGTCGGGGTGGAGGGGGTACTCGTCGCGGTCGAGGTGGTCGGACACCCGCCAGGACCACAGCTCGGTGCCGTTCGCGTCCACTTCCTTGATGGTGTCGGCCCAGACGGTCGGGCCGTCGGCGGTCGTCGGTTCGGAGCCGGGGACGCCGCCGCGTACGGCTGCCGCGGCCTCGCCGGTCAGCGGCTCCAGCGCGGCGTAGAGGATGCGGCCGTCGCCGCAGTGGTGCGCGTCGTGGTGCTGGAGCGGGTCGATGTGCTCGCGGACGACGGTGCCGTCGGGGGTGATCTCCTGCATCACGCCGCCGCGGTACTTGTGCCACATCGGGAACAGCGCTTCCTGATCCGGCAGTACGCCGTTGTAGGCGAGGTTGCCGTTGGGGAGTATGCGGGCGTGCCGGCCCGGACGGTAGGGGAGGTTCCACTGGTGGACGACCTCGCCGTGCAGGTCGACGAGGTAGACCTCGCCGGTGCCGGTGAGCGGTGCGTAGAGCGTGTAGCCGGGGTACGCGACGTCCTCGTCGAGGGCGAGCAGGCCGGTGCCGCGGCGGCGGCGTGTGTTTTGATCGACAGCGGTCATGGCGGGTTCCCTTGTTCGTTCGCTGTTCGTCTGTGCATCAAACTTTGTTTGATGACGTCAAACAGGTTCGAGGGTAGGGGCCGTTTGTGGCAACGCTGTGAACGTGGCGATAAAGGGGAGAGGGAGTGCAGGATGCGTGAAGATCAGGAGGCGCCGCAGGTCGGCCGGGCGGTGCGGCGCCGCCGTCGTGCGCTGGACCTGACGCTCGCCGAGCTGGCCGGCCGTACCGGCCTGTCCAAGCCCTTCCTGAGCCAGGTGGAGAACGACCGGGCCCGCCCCAGCATGCGCTCGCTCCAGCGCATCGCCGACGCGCTGGGCACCACGGCGGTCCAGCTGCTCGGCGCGGCCGAGGACCGCCGGGCCGTCGACGTGGTGCGCGCGGAGACCGGGGCCGCGCTGGAGGACGGCGCGGCGGGCACGGTGCGGCCGCTGGTCCGCGGCCAACAGCAGCTGCACGCGCTGGAGTTCACCGGCGCGCACGAGTGGGGGCGGGAGTTCCGGCACCCGCACGACGAGCTGCTGTACGTCGTGGAGGGGGCCGTGGAGGCGGAGGCCGAGGGGGAGCGGTACGAGCTGGGGCGCGGCGACACGCTCTACTGCACGGGTGGGGTGACGCACCGATGGCGTGCCCTGGAGGGGGGCACGCGGGTGCTTCTGGTGGGGGTCGCGGACGACATCGGTCTGTGAGCGGGGTCAGCGGGCGGCGGCTGCCACCAACGCGTCCATGACGCGGGTGTCCGTGTCCGCCTCGGGGTGCCACTGCACGCCCAGCGCGAAGGCCGGCGCGTCCGGCAGTTCGAGCGCCTCCACCGTGCCGTCCTCGGCGTACGCGGAGGCCAGCAGCCCGCGGCCGAGCCGGTCGACGGACTGGTGGTGGTACGTCGGTACGGAGACCGGCTCGGGCAGCGCGGCGGCGAGCAGGGTGTCCGGCACGGGCTTGATCTCGTGGTGGTCGAAGACGCCGGGCGGGCCGCCGTGCGCGTCGATGTGCTGGTGGAGCGTGCCGCCCAGCGCGACGTTCAGCAGTTGCATGCCGCGGCAGATACCCAGCAGGGGCGTGGCCGAGTCGAGGGCCGCGTCGATGAGGGCCGTCTCCCAGGCGTCACGGGCCAGGGCGGGTGGGCCGGTGCGGGGGTCGGTGTCCGCGCCGTAGCGGTCCGGGCGTACGTCCGGACCGCCTGCGATCACGATGCCGTCCAGGCGGGCGACGACGGCTGCGGCCGCCTCCCGCGCCTCGTCCCGGTCCAGGTCCGGCTCGTGCGGCGGCAGCATGGCGGCCAGGCCGCCGGAGTTCTGTACGAGGCGGTGGTAGCCGGCCGGGAGGAGTGCGGCCGGGAGCGTCCACACGCCCCAGTGGGCCTCGGCTTCCAGGTAGGTGCTGATGCCGATGAGGGGCTTGGGCACGGGGCCTCCTTGGGGTGGGTCGGAATCGGTGCTGTGCGTTGTGGTTGATCGACGTGACGGTGTCCTCAATCGCCGGACGGGCTTTATTTACCGAGCTCCGCCTCGGCCGCCGCCAACGCCGCGAATTCCTCCTCCGGTGCCGCCGCCACCAGCCGGTGGCGCGAATAGAAGGCGAAGTACGCCAGCGCCACCGCGTACACGCCGAGCGCGATGAAGGCGGCCGTCACATCGACGAGGAAGGTGGCCACCAGTGCCGAGCAGGCGAGGACGAAGGCGATCGAGGAGGTCAGGATGCCGCCCGGCGTGCGGTACGGGCGCGCGAGGCCCGGCTCGCGGCGGCGGAGGACGATGTGGGAGAGAGCCATCAGGGCGTACGAGATCGTGGCGCCGAAGACCGCGACGTTCAGCATGCGGGCGCCGTCGCCGGTCGCGGCGGCGAGGGCGAAGCCCAGCGCGCCGGGGACGAGAAGCCCCAGGTAGGGGGCCTTGCGGCGGCTGGTGAGGGAGAGGAAGCGGGGGAGGTAGCCGGCCCGGGAGAGGGCGAAGAGCTGGCGGGAACCGGCGTAGATGAGGGAGAAGAAGGAGGCGACCAGGCCGGCCAGGCCCGCGTAGTTCACGATGCGGGAGATGACCGTCGGCTCGCCGTGCGGCTGCAGGGCCTGGACCAGCGGGTCGCCGACGGACTGGAGTGCGGCGGCGCCGCGCGCTCCGGTCGCGGTGAGGAAGGTGACCAGGGCGAGGAGGAGCAGGATGCCGATCGCGGCGGCCATGGCCTTCGGCAGCGTACGAGCCGGGTCCTTGGTCTCCTCGGCGGCCAGCGGCACGCCCTCGACGCCGAGGAAGAACCACATGCCGAACGGGAACGCCGCCCAGATGCCGAGTATCCCGAAGGGCAGCCAGGAGGACGCGCCGAAGGCGTCCTTGTCGGCCGGGATGTCGTTCAGGGCGCTCACGTGGAAGTCGGTGACCGCGGCGAGCGCGAAGACGACCAGCGCGGCCACCGCGATGGCGGTGACGATCAGGCTGAAGCGGAGGGCCTCGCCGACGCCCCACAGGTGGATCCCGATGAAGATCACGAAGCAGGCGAGGTAGACCGGCCAGCTGGACGTCAGGCCGAAGAGGCCGAGGGACTCGACGTAGTCGCCGATGAAGATGGAGATCGCGGCGGGCGCGAGGACGTACTCGATGAGGATGGCGGTACCGGTCAGGAAGCCGCCCCAGGTGCCGAGCGCGCGGCGCGCGAAGCCGTAGCCGCCGCCCGCCGTGGGCAGCACGGAGGCCAGCTCCGCGAGGGCGAAGACCAGGCAGGTGTACATCAGGCCCATCAGCAGCGCCGCCAGCGCCAGGCCGCCGAAGCCGCCCTGGGCCAGGCCGTTGTTCCAGCCGGAGAAGTCGCCCGAGACGACGTAGGCGACGCCCAGGCCGGTGAGCAGCAGCGGCCCGGCGCTGCCGCGGCGCAGTGAGCGCTTCTCCAGGTAGGCGTCATCGGGCGCGGCCCCGGGTGGCGGGGGAGTGGGCGGTGCGGTGTGCGGTTCCGTGCTGTCGGCCATGAGCCGCTCCTGCCTCGGCGGGATAAAGGTTTAGCGCCATACCTTTGTCGCGCGGGCCGCTCCGGCGCAAGACCCCTGCCGTAAAGGAACGGTTACGGGGCGGGTGGCGGGCCGGTGAGGAGCACCGCGCCGCCGGCCGGCCCGTGAGGGTCATCGCGCCGGCGGCGTACCCGTGAGGAAGCCGCGCAACAGGGCCGCGGTGCCGCAGCAGTGCTCCCGCATCACCTCCCGCGCCCCGTCCGCGTCGCCCTCCAGCACCGCCTCCACCAGCGCGGTGTGCTGTGCCTGGGAATGCTCCAGGTTCCGCACCAGCAGCGGGATGCAGTCCAGCAGGTCGTTCACGGTCGCCCGGACGGCCGCGTACTGCGCGGCGAGCGTGGCCGAGCCGGACAGCTCGGCCAGCGTCAGATGCAGCAGCGTGTCCCGCCGCCGGTAGTCCGCGAGCGGCGCGTCGTGCGTGGCCGCCAGCGCCTCCCGCAGCCGCTCCGCCTGCTCCCCGTCCAGCCCGTACGAGGCACACAGTCCCGCCGCGCCCACCTCCAGCACCTCGCGGAACCGCAGCGTGTCCTCGACGTCGACCTGCGCGATGCGGCGGCGCAGCTCGTCCTCGCCGGGCGTCTCGGCCCGTTCCCGTACGAAGGTGCCGCCGTACCGCCCGCGCCTGCTGACCACCAGCCCCTCGTCCTGCAGCACCTTCAGCACCTCGCGCAGGGTGACCCGGCTGATCTGCAGCCGTTCGGCCAGTTCGCGCTCGGCCGGCAGCCGCTCGCCCCGGGGGACCAGCCCCAGCCGCACGATCTGGAGTATCTGCTCCAGCGCCTCCTCGAAGCCGTTGCCCGCCCGCACCGGGCGCAGCACCGGCGCCAGCCGGTCCGCCGCTCCGTCCACCGCTACCCCTTCCCAACCAATGGTTCGTGTGCCTACCTTATGACCTCCGGATGCAGCGACAGGAGGCACCACCGTGGCAGACCGCACGCCCCCGCTCTCGGTCGAGGAGCTGAAAAGGCTCGTCGACACCGGGGAGATCGACACTGTCGTCCTCGCCTTCACCGATATGCAAGGCAGGCTCCAGGGGAAGCGGTTCGCGGCCCGTTTCTTCCTCGACGACGTCCTGGCCCATGGTTCGGAAGGGTGCAATTACCTCCTCGCCGTGGACGTCGACCTCAACACCGTCGACGGTTACGCCATGTCCTCCTGGGAGCGCGGCTACGGCGACTTCTGCATGCACGGTGACACCGCGACGCTGCGCCGCACGCCCTGGGCCCCCGGTACCGCGCTGCTCACCGCCGACCTCGCCTGGCACGACGGCACTCCGGTGGTCGCCTCCCCGCGGCAGATCCTCCGCCGCCAGCTGGACCGGCTGGCCGAGCGCGGCTGGCGCGCGTACGCCGGTACCGAGCTGGAGTTCATGGTCTTCAAGGACACCTACGAGGACGCCTGGTCCCGCGGCTACCGCGACATGTACCCCGCCAACCTCTACAACGTCGACTACTCCGTGCTCGGCACCAGCCGTGTCGAGCCGCTGCTGCGCCGCATCCGCAACGAGATGGGCGCGGCCGGCATGACGGTGGAGTCCGCCAAGGGCGAGTGCAACCTCGGCCAGCACGAGATCGCCTTCCGTTACGACGAGGCGCTCACCACCTGCGACCAGCACGCCGTCTACAAGACCGGCGCCAAGGAGATCGCTGCCCAGGAGGGCATGGCGCTCACCTTCATGGCGAAGTACGACGAGCGCGAGGGCAACTCCTGCCACATCCACCTCTCGCTGCGCGACGAGGACGGCGCCCCGGTGCTGGCCGACGCGGACGGCGAGTACGGCATGTCGCCGCTGATGCGGCACTTCCTCGCCGGGCAGATCGCCGCGATGCGCGACTTCACACTGCTGTACGCGCCGAACATCAACTCCTACAAGCGCTTCCGGCCCGGCTCCTTCGCGCCCACCGCGGTCGCCTGGGGCCCGGACAACCGCACCTGCGCGCTCCGCGTCATCGGCCACGGCCACGCGCACCGCTTCGAGAATCGCCTCCCGGGCGGCGACGTGAATCCCTATCTCGCGGTGGCCGGCATGGTCGCGGCCGGGCTGTACGGGATAGAGCACAAGCTGGAGCTGCCGGACGCCTGTACCGGCAACGCGTACACCGGCGACGCCGAGCACGTGCCCACGACGCTCCGCGAGGCCGCCGACCTGTGGGAGAAGAGCCCGATCGCGAGCGCCGCCTTCGGTGACGAGGTCGTCGAGCACTACCTCCACATGGCCCGGGTGGAACTCGACGCCTACGACTCCGCCGTGACCGACTGGGAGCGGTTCCGCTCCTTCGAACGCATGTGAGGACCAGTCACTTGCCCTCCGAGCACCAGATCCTGAACCCGGCCACCGAAGAGGTCATCGCGACCGTCCCGGCCACCACCCCCGCCGAGGTCGACGCCGCCGTCGCCCGGGCCGCCAGGGCCCAGACGCAGTGGGCGGCCCTCGCGCCCGGCGACCGCGCCCGGCTGCTGCGCCGCTTCGCCGCCACCGTCGACACCCACCTCGAAGAGCTCGCCCAGCTGGAGGTACGCGAGGCCGGCCACCCCGTCGGCAACGCGCGCTGGGAGGCCGGCAACGCCCGCGACCTGCTCGAATACGCGGCCGGCGGCATCGAGCGGCTGACCGGCGCGCAGATCCCCGTCGCCGGCGGCCTGAACCTCACGCTCCACGAACCGCTCGGCGTCGTCGCCGTCATCGCGCCGTGGAACTTCCCGATGCCCATCGCCGCCTGGGGCACCGCGCCCGCCCTCGCCGCGGGCAACGCCGTCCTCCTCAAGCCCGCCGAGACCACCCCGCTCACCGCCCTCCGCCTCGCCGAACTGGGCCTCGCGGCGGGCCTCCCCGAGGGCCTGTTCCAGGTACTCCCCGGCGCCGGGCCCGTCGCGGGCAGCGCACTGGTCGAGCACCCCGGCGTCGCCAAGGTCGTCTTCACCGGCTCCACCGGCGTCGGCAAGCAGATCATGGCCAAGTGCGCCGCCGGAGTGAAGCGGGTGACGCTCGAACTCGGCGGCAAGAGCCCCAACATCGTCTTCGCCGACGCCGACATCGAGAAGGCCGCGGCCGCCGCGCCCGGCTCCTTCCTCGACAACACCGGCCAGGACTGCTGCGCCCGCAGCCGCATCCTCGTCCAGCGGTCCGTGTACGACCGCTTCCTGGAACTGCTGGAGCCCGCGGTCAAGGCCGTCACCGTCGGCGACCCGGCCGACCCCGCCACCGGCATGGGCCCGCTGATCTCTGCCGCCCAGCGCGACCGCGTACGGTCCTACGTCCCCGACGGTGCCCCCGTCGCCATCCGCGGCGAGGCACCCGAGGGCAAGGGATTCTGGTACCCGGCGACCGTCCTGGAGGGCCGGCCCGGGGACCGCGCGGCCACCGAGGAGATCTTCGGCCCGGTCGCCGTCGTGCTGCCCTTCGAGGACGAGGCCGAGGCCGTCCGCCTCGCCAACGCCACCGACTACGGCCTCTCCGGCTCGATCTGGACCCGCGACGTCGGCCGTGCGCTGCGCGTCTCCGGTGCCGTCGCCGCCGGGAACCTCTCCGTCAACTCGCACAGCAGCGTCCGCTACTGGACCCCGTTCGGCGGTTACAAGCAGTCCGGCCTCGGCCGGGAGCTCGGCCCCGACGCGCTCGCCGCCTTCACCGAGACCAAGAACGTCTTCATCAGCACCGAGGAGCAGTGACATGACCGAGACTTCTGTCTGCCGCCGACTGGTCGGCCGTACCGCCGTGATCACCGGTGCCGGCAGCGGCATCGGCCTCGCCACCGCCCGCCGGCTGGCCTCCGAAGGCGCCAACGTGGTCTGCGCCGACATCGACGAGACCGCGGGCAAGGCCGCCGCTGCCGAGGTCGGCGGGCTCTTCGTCCAGGTCGACGTCACCGACGAGGGCCAGGTCGAGGCGCTGTTCAAGACCGCGTACGACACCTACGGCTCGGTCGACGTCGCCTTCAACAACGCCGGCATCTCGCCGCCCGACGACGACTCCATCCTCACCACCGGACTGGACGCCTGGAAGCGGGTTCAGGAGGTCAACCTCACCTCCGTCTACCTGTGCTGCAAGTACGCCCTCCCGTACATGCAGCGCCAGGGCAAGGGCTCCATCATCAACACCGCGTCCTTCGTCGCCGTCATGGGCGCCGCCACCTCCCAGATCAGCTACACCGCGTCCAAGGGCGGCGTGCTGTCGATGTCCCGGGAGCTGGGCGTCCAGTTCGCCCGCGAGGGCATCCGCGTGAACGCGCTCTGCCCCGGGCCCGTCAACACCCCGCTGCTGAAGGAGCTGTTCGCCAAGGACCCGGAGCGCGCGGCGCGCCGTCTGGTGCACGTACCGGTGGGCCGGTTCGCCGAGCCCGAGGAGATGGCCGCCGCGGTCGCCTTCCTCGCCAGCGACGACTCGTCCTTCGTCAACGCGTCCGAGTTCCTCGTGGACGGTGGCATCGCGGGGGCGTATGTCACTCCTGTGTAAGCCCCACAGGTAGGGTCCGAGACCGACCGGGACCGGCGGCACGCGCGTGCCGCCGGTCCCGTCGTTACTGTCGCCAATCCGGAGATCACATGCGAAACCGGCACACCGTCGCCACCGTCCTGGCCCTGGCCGTCACCGCGGGCCTGGCCGCCGCCGTCCCCGCCACCGCGGCCCCGGCCACCGGCCCCGGCAACTGCCCGCAGCTGTCGAAGAGCCTGAAGTGGTACGGCGACAACCGCGAACAGCTGCAGGAGATGATCGACGAGCGGGGCGGCTGCGCGGACCGCTCCGGTCCCCGCCCGGTCGCGGCGTTCGACTGGGACAACACCGTCGTCAAGAACGACATCTCCGAGGCCACCCTCGCCTGGACCCTCAAGCACGACAAGCTCCTCCGGCCCGCGGACTGGCGCGCCACCAACAAGTGGCTGACCGCCGCCGCCGACCGGGCGCTCACCGAAGCCTGCGGCACCGACGTCCCCGCGGGCGAGCCGCTGCCCACCTCCAAGGACACCGGCTGCACCGACGAGATCCTCGACATCTACAACACTGCCGAGACCTCCGACGGCAAGCCCGCCTTCGAGGGCGAGTGGAACCACCGCCGCACCGTCCCCGAGTACGTCTGGCTCACCCAGCTGTTCGCCGGGCTGAAGCCGGCCACCCTCACCTCGTACGCCCGGCAGGCCCGCGCCGAGAACCTCGCCGCGCCCATCGGCCACGAACAGACCGTCGGCACCCACAAGATGGCCGGTTACGTGCGCTACTACGAGCAGCAGCGGGACCTCATCCGCACGCTGCGCAAGGCCGGCTTCGACGTGTACGTCGTCTCCGCCTCCATGGAGCCGATCGTCGACGCCTGGGCGGGCGGCGCCGGCTTCGACCGCGCGCACACCATCGGCATCCGCAACCTCGTCGAGGGCGGCAAGCTGGCCTACGACGTCCAGGGCTGCGGCGACGTGCCCGACGGCGGCGGTGAGGCGCTGACGTACATGGACGGCAAGCGTTGCTGGATCAACCAGGAGATCTTCCACGTCAAGGGCGCCGACGCCTGGAAGAAGCAGGACCGGGCGCACCGCATCGCCTTCGGCGCGGGGGACGCCGAGACCGACGTCACCTTCGTCGACGACGCGACCGCGGGCCACCTCGCGATCAACCGCAACAAGCCCGAACTCATGTGCCGCGCCTACGACAACGCCGACGGACGCTGGCTGGTCAACCCCATGTTCATCGAGCCGCTGCCGCGCAAGTCCGGGACGTACCCCTGCGCCACCTCGGCGTACGCCGAGCCGGACGGCGGCCAGGGACCGGTGCGCCGCGCCGACGGCAGCGTGGTGCCCGACCAGCGGGACCGTGTGTACGGCGGCTGATTCCGGCCATACAGTGTCCGGCGTGAGCATGACGACACCGCCGGGCTGGTATCCAGACCCGGGGCACACAGGCAACGGTCCCGCGCCCGAACGCTGGTGGGACGGCTCGGCGTGGACCGAGCACACCCGGGCGGCCGGGACCGCTCCGGCGGCGTACGGCTATCCGCAGCAGGGCACGCCCGGTGCCTACGGGTATCCGCAGCAGCAGCCCGGTGGCCCCGGGCAGGGCGGCGGCAGGAAGCGCGGCCCGGTGATCGCCGCGGTCGCCGGTGCCGTGGCCGTCGTGGCCGCCGCCGGCATCGTCCTCGCTGTCACGCTCGGCGGCGGCGACGAGCCGCGGGCCGATCCCAAGCCGACGGCGCCCGCGAAGAAGACCCCGTCGCCCGAGCCCGCCACCACCTCCGCGGCGCCCGAGCCGGCCCCCACCGACGACGAGGACACCCTCGTCGACGCGCTGAACAGCATCGCCATCCCGGTCCTGGACGGGTGGCACAAGGACGACTTCGGCAACGACATCGACATGTACACCGGCCCGTACATGTGCAAGGGCGAGGACAGCAAGCAGTGCCTGCGCGGCAAGGTCCTCTCCGAGACCGCGGCCGGCTTCTCCGAGACCACCGCCAAGGGCATCGCCGAGGCCGACATCGAGAAGAACGTCGAAGCGACCTACGGCAAGGGCTCGTACGGCGACAAGGACCGCTACGGCGGCATCGAGAACCACGAGGAACTGAAGTCGGAGAAGGTGACCGTCGCGGGCCGGAAGGGGCACCTGGTGCGCTGGAAGGTCACCAACAAGAAGGGCCCGGACGGCATCGCCCAGTCCGTCGCCTTCCCCTCGCCCGGCGGCTCCGGCTCGATGGTCGTCGTGCGCTTCAACTTCGACGTCGGCGGCCAGGCCCCGCCGCTCGCCGACATGGACAAGATCCTCGAAGGCATCAAGCCGACGGTGTGACGCGTACGGGGCGGCCCACGCCGCCCCGTACTCCCGCGGCCCCGCCTACAGGAACGTCCGCCTCTCGCCCCGGTACGTCGGTACGGTCGCCACCACCCGGTCCCCGTCCACCAGCCGCAGCGCGTCGAAACGCTCGCACAGCTCACCGGCCTTGGCGTGCCGGAACCACACCTTGTCCCCGATCCGCAGCCGGTCGGCGGCCGCGCCCAGCAGCGGCGTCTGCACCTCGCCGGCCCCTTCCTGCGGGTCGTACGCCAGCCCCGCCGGCAGATACGGCTCCGGCAGCCGGTCCGGGCCCGCCGCGCCGGACGCGGGATAGCCGCCGCCCAGTACGGTCACCACGCCGGGCCCCGGCCGCCGTACGACCGGCATCGCGAACAGCGCGGCCGGACGCCCGCTGAACGAACGGAAGTTGTCGAACAGCCGCGGCACGTACAGCCCCGAACCCGCTGCGACCTCCGTCACCGCCGCCTCCGCCGCGGTGTGCTGCACGCTGCCCGTCCCGCCGCCGTTGACGAACTCCAGGTCCGGCGCCTCGGCCCGGACCGCGCGCACCGCCTCCCAGCGCCGCCGCGCCAGCTCCTTGCGCGCCGCGGCCTGCATGACGCGCACCGAACGGGAGAAGAGCGGCCGCCCCGCCACCGCGTCCCCCACGCCCGCCACATGCCCCTCGTACGCCATCAGTCCGACGACCTTGAAGCCCGGTCGGCGCGCCACCAGCCGTGCGAATCCAGC
>NZ_NHSG01000339.1:0-3971 GCF_020024005.1 Streptomyces purpurogeneiscleroticus | reverse complement strand
GGGCGGGTTCGCGGGTTACGCCTGGTAGGGCGTCTCGGCGCGGGCGGTGCGCAGCGCGTGGCCCCACCACGACAGCTGGTCCAGGAGCTTCTTCGCGGCACCGTCGGCGCCCTCGGGCGCGGCACCGTCCTCGAAGGCACCCCAGGGGTTGTGGAAGCTGATCATCTCGCGGATGGTCGTGGCGTGGACCTCGGCGAAGACCTGGCGCAGGTGCTCGGCCGCGCGCAGGCCGCCGCCCATGCCGCCGTACGAGACGAGGCCGACGGGCTTGGCGGCCCACTCGCTCAGGTGCCAGTCGATGACGTTCTTCAGCGAGGCGGGGAAGGAGTGGTTGTACTCCGGGGTGATCACGACGAAGGCGTCGGCCGCCTCGATGCGCGGGGTGATGCCGTCCTTGATCTGCTGGGTGGCGGCGTCCAGCTCCTGGCCGAAGCCGGGGATGGCCAGCGGCAGCGGGTGGTCGATCACGTCGATGACGTCGACCTCGACGTCGGGGTGCTGGGTGGCCTGGCGGACGAACCAGTCGCCGACCTTGGCGCCCAGGCGGTTCTCGCGCACGCTCCCGATCACGACGGCGAGCTTGAGGGGTGCAGTACTCATGGGTTCTCCATGTTTCAACGTGGGTGCGGTCAGATGGGGTGCGAAAAGGCAGGCGCGTGGCCGGTGTGCACGGGGCGGGGCCCGGTGCTGCCGCTGTCTGCCGGCCACGCTACTGGCGGGATGTCCCGCCCGGGCGGCTCACGCCGTCGCCCTCAGCGGCTTTGGCAAGTCACTTGCCGGTGGCCCGGGTTACGCGGCGCCGGCCAGCAGCCGCTCGAAGGCCGCCCGGCTCTGGTCGCCGACGAGGGGGGCCGTGCCGTCGGCGAGGAAGACCGGTACGGCGCGTACGGCCATGGCCCGGGTCCGCTCCAGACGGTGCGTCAGTTCGGCCTCGTCGGCGGCGTCGGGGGCGGTGTGCAGGCCCGCTTCGGCGGCAAGCCGGCCGAGCGTGCCGGGGTCGGCGATGTCCAGGCCGTCGGTGAAGTGGGCGCGGAAGAGGCGCTCGGCGATCTCCTCGCCGCGGCCGTGCCGTTCGGCGTGGGTGATGAGGAGGTGCGCGGGGCGGGTGTTGGCGTTCACCGCGCGGTCGTAGTCCAGTACGAGCCCCTCGCCCGCCGCCTTCTTCGCCATCGCGGCCGCGGAGTCCAGCGCCGCGGGCCCGAACTTGCGCTGCAGGACGGTCTTGAGCGGTTCGGGAGCGGGCGGCGCCGCGGGGTCGAGCTGGAAGGGGAGGAAGGTCACCTCGGCGCTGCCGCCGGCCGCGCGGTGGGTCTGCAGGGCCTGCTGCAGGTGGTGGTAGGCGAGGTAGGAGTGGGCGCAGATGACGTCCAGGACCATGGTGATCTTCATCGGGGGCCTCCGGGGGCGTGGTTCGGGTGAGCGGCGCGGGTCAGCGCACGGTCGCGGTCTCGGACGCGGCCGGGGCCTCGGTGGTGCCGGCGGTGTCGGCGGGCGGGGCGGTGCGGGTACCGCGGCGGGCGTTGCGGGTGAACAGGAGAGCGGCCAGGGCGAGTGCCGGCACGCCGGCGACCAGGAAGAAGCCTGCCTCGAAGCCGGTGGCGGCCAGCAGCGGGCCGACCAGCAGCGGCGAGACGAACTGCCCCGCGAAGGTGGCGGTTCCGGACAGCGAGGTGGCCTGGCCGCGGACGGCCTCGGGGACGCCCTCGCCGATCAGCACGGTCACGACCGGGAAGAACACGCCCTGGCCGATACCGAAGAGGACGGGGACGAGGAACAGCAGGACCGGCTGGCTGGTCACCGCGAGGAGGGCGAAGGACACGACCCACAGGGCGACGGCCACGTGCAGCAGGGTGCGCTCGCCCAGCCGTTCGCGCAGCGGGGCGTAGCCCAGGCCGATCAGGCTCATCACGGCGGACATGGCCACGGTGTACAGGGAGACCAGCATCGGGCTCGTGACGCCCGCGGCGGCCAGCTGCTGCGGCAGGAAGACCATCAGCGCGTACAGCAGCAGCGAGGAGAGGAACTGCAGGCCGTACCAGGCGAGGAGGATGCGGTGGCGGCGCAGCAGGGTCAGGGCGCCCATGGGCGGGCCGGCCGGGCCGCCGGCGGGCACGACGTGCTTCGGCAGGACGAAGAGGGTGGCGATACCGAGCGGAACGGCGATCAGGTAGATCGCGAAGGGCAGGTGCCAGGAGATGCCGCCCACGGCACCCGCGGCCAGCGGCCACAGGACGCCGCCGAGGCTGGTGGCGGTGGACCGCCAGCCCATGGCGCGGTCCTTGGCGCGGCCCTGGTAGAGGGAGAGCAGCGCGACGGTGGTGCCGGCGAAGACGAAGGAGGCACCGGCGCCGAAGACGAGGCGGGCGACGATGAGCGCCGGGTAGCTGTCGATGAGTGCTCCGGCGCCGCCGGCCACGCCGTAGACCAGGAGGCCGACGGCGAGCGGCACGCGGGTGCCGAAGCGGTCCAGGAGGCGCCCGGCGAACGGGCTGACCAGGGCTATCCCGAGGCTGTGGACGGTGACGACCAGCCCGGCCGCCGTGCCGCTCACGCCCAGGTCACCGCGGAGGACCTCGATGACCGGGGAGAGCACCGAACCGGCCATGACGGTCAGGGTGGAGGCGAACAGCAGGAGGGGGAACACGCCGGCGCGGGGCGCGGCAGTGGCGGTGGCGGCGGTCATCGGGCCACTCCGATCGCGAGGTTGCGCACGGGGGCGCGGGTGGGCAGGCCGTGGTTGGTCAGGCGCAGGACGCGGGCGTTGAAGGCCATGAAGGGCTGGATGAGGCCGTCGACGCAGACGAGGAAGGCGAGGGTGCCGATGCCGACCGGGCCGCCGAGCAGCCAGCCGAGGGTGAGCAGGACGCCCTCGATGCCGACCTTGGCGAGCCAGAACGGCACGTGCAGGCGCTGGTTGAGGCTGATGACCAGCAGGTCCATGGCGCGGATGCCGGTGCCGCTCATGATGATCAGCGCCGAGCCGTAGGCGCACAGCAGGACGGCGGTGACCAGTGCGGGCACCGAGGCCAGCCAGCCCAGGTCGGCCAGGCGCATCAGGTCGATCAGGGAGCCGCAGAGCAGGAAGGTCACGAAGGGCATCAGGACCGGGCGGCGGCGGTTCCAGACGGACCAGACCAGGATGCAGACGGCGGCGATGGCGGCCTGGGCCAGCCCGATCGTGCCGGGCAGATGCTCCAGGAGCCCGAGGGAGAGGACGTCGAGGGGGTCCACACCCATTCCTGCGTGGATGAAGAGCGTGGCTCCGGCGGCGAAGACGACACAGCCGACGAGGTAGAGCGCGTAGCGCGAGAGCCGGCTGCGGTGGGTGGTGTCGGCATCGGGGCGCGTGGGGGCGGAGGTGTGGGTCACGACGGTCTCCCTGGGCGAGGTGAGGAGGTCCGCGCTGCCGCCCGCTGCGGCGGGCGGCGCGCTGTCAGGCGTTGACGAAGATGAGGTTGTTGCCCTGCGGGTCGGTGATCTCGAACCGCTCGCCGGTCTTGTGCGGCGCGATGTCGGTGGCGCCCAGGTCGGCCAGTGCCTGGTGGGCCGCGGGGATGTCGACCTCGGTGAAGGCGATACTGATGGGCTGGTCGCCCTTGGTGTTGGTGACGATCAGCTCGCCGCCGTGCCCGGTGTCGAAGACGAAGGTGGTGCCCGGGTACTCCTGCAGAACCTTCAGGCCCAGCCGGTCGCGGTAGAAGGCGACCATGGCGTCCAGGTCGTCGCAGAAGAGCTTGGTGACCGTGAGCTTGCCGAACATAGTGGTGTCCTTTCGTGGGGTCCCAGTGGCCGGTGGTGTGGGGCCGCCGACGGAGAGGAGGTGGGACAGGAAGCGGGGTTCCGCGGGGTTTCCCGGCGGCTCCGACACGAAGTAAACTACACCGTGCAGTTCACCTTGTAAACCGCTGAGTGCAATTTGAGGAGCCCGGCTGCCATGACGCCTTCCGCCACCCCCCGCACGACCCCCGATC
>NZ_NHSG01000338.1:0-40654 GCF_020024005.1 Streptomyces purpurogeneiscleroticus | reverse complement strand
CGCCCCACCTCCGGCCCCCGGGCCGCCGTCGTCGCCGAAGCCTTGCGGGCGATCATGGAAGCCGTGGGGGAGGGGACCGGCTCCGAGGGAGAGTCCGCGGGGGAGGAGGTCCGGCCCGTTCCCGTGAAGGATGCGGCGGGGCGGTATGTGACCGCTGAGGAGCTGGTCGCGCGGCTCGGGGTCGATGAGATGCGGTGGGTGTTGTTGTACCCCGCCGCGCACGATCATGTGCGGGTGCCGGAGCGGCCGGTGCAGCGGGAGGGCAATCCGCGGTTCCTGGTGCAGTACGCGTACGCTCGTACGTGCGCAGTGTCGCGCAACGCCCGTGACCTGGGCTTCGGCCATGCCGAGGAGCCCGGTACGGGACAGTTCCAAGACGTCCCCCACACCCCCCTCCACGCCGCACTCGCCGCGTATCCCGCGGTGCTCGAAGCCGCCGCGCGGCTGCGGGCGCCCGATCGGCTGGCGCGGCATCTGGAAGTGACGGCCGAGGCGTGCCTGACCTTCCTCGCCACCTGTCCGCCGCTGCCCGCCGGAGAGCAGAAACCCATGGCCGTTCACCGCGCCCGGCTGGCCGTCGCCCAGGCCGCCGGTACGGTGCTCGCGAACGGCCTGACCCTGCTGGGCATCTCCGCACCCGAACATCTGTGAACTTCCGAGGGGATCTCCCACCGCCATGAGCCGTTCCGCGCACCCCGCAGGGCCCCGTCACGCCGACGTGCTGCCCGAGGGCCACTACACCGCACCGCCCGCCGACCTGAACAGCCTCGACCCCCGGGTCTGGTCCCGTACGGTGCGCCGCGGCGAAGACGGTGTCGTCTCCGTCGGCGGCATCTCCGTCGCTGATCTGAAGGAGGAGTTCGGTACTCCTGCTTACTTCCTCGATGAGGATGACTTCCGGGCTCGGTGCCGGGCCTGGAAGGACGCGTTCGGGGACGAGGCCGATGTCTTCTATGCCGGGAAGGCGTTCCTGTCGCGGGCCATCGTGCGGTGGCTGTACGAGGAGGGGCTGAACCTCGACGTCTGTTCCGGGGGCGAGCTGGCCACCGCGCTGGCGGCCGGGATGCCCGCCGAGCGGATCGCGCTGCACGGGAACAACAAGAGCGAGGCGGAGATCCGGCGGGCCGTGGAGGCCGGGGTCGGGCGGATCGTGCTGGATTCGTTCCAGGAGATCGCGCGGGTTGCGCACATCGCCGATGAGCTCGGCAAGCGGCAGCCGGTGCAGATCCGGGTGACCGTGGGCGTGGAGGCGCACACCCACGAGTTCATCGCGACCGCGCACGAGGACCAGAAGTTCGGGATCGCGCTGGCCGACGGGCAGGCCGCCGAGGCCGTGCGCCGGGCGCTGAAGCTCGACGGGCTGGAGCTCATTGGGATCCACTCGCACATCGGGTCGCAGATCTTCGACATGGCCGGGTTCGAGGTCTCCGCGCGGCGTGTCGTGCAGTTGCTGGCCGACGTGCGTGAGGAGCACGGGGTCGAGCTGCCGGAGATCGACCTGGGCGGCGGGCTCGGCATCGCGTACACGCCGGACGACGACCCGCGGGAGCCGCACGAGATCGCCAAGGCGCTGGGCGAGATCGTCCGCCATGAGTGCGAGGCCGCGGGGCTGCGCGTGCCGCGGCTGTCCGTCGAGCCCGGGCGCGCCATCGTGGGGCCGACGGCGTTCACGCTGTACGAGGTCGGCACGGTCAAGGAGCTGGAGGGCCTGCGGACCTATGTGAGCGTCGACGGCGGGATGTCGGACAATATCCGTACGGCGCTGTACGACGCGGAGTACAGCGTGGCGCTGGTCTCGCGGGCTTCGGACGCCGCGCCGATGCTCTCGCGGGTGGTCGGCAAGCACTGCGAGAGCGGCGACATCGTCGTGCGGGACGCGTTCCTGCCGTCGGACGTCGCGCCGGGTGACCTGCTGGCGGTGCCCGCGACCGGTGCGTACTGCCGGTCGATGGCCAGCAATTACAACCACGCGCTGCGGCCGCCGGTCGTGGCGGTGAGCCAGGGCGAGGCCCGGGTGATCGTCCGCCGTGAGACGGAGGAAGATCTCCTGCGGCTCGATGTCGGATAAGTGAAATAGATGTCTCGGCATCTGGACGAGGGATAGGAATTCCCGTCCGGTGCATGAGACTGGTCCATTGCGAACACGGAAATGGCCGACGTGGCCATATCGAGGAAGAGCAGAGGTCGAATGATGCGTACGCGTCCGCTGAAGGTGGCGCTCCTGGGCTGTGGTGTGGTCGGCTCAGAGGTGACGCGCATCATGACGACGCACGCGGACGACCTCGCCGCGCGCATCGGCGCGCCCGTGGAGCTCGCGGGCATCGCGGTGCGCCGTCCCGACAAGGTGCGCGAGGGCGTGCCGGCCGAGCTGATCACCACCGACGCGACCGCGCTGGTCAAGCGCGGTGACATTGATGTCGTCATCGAGGTCATCGGTGGGATCGAGCCCGCCCGGAAGCTGATCACGACCGCCTTCGAGCACGGCGCGAGCGTCGTCTCCGCGAACAAGGCGCTGGTCGCCGCGGACGGCGCCGCGCTGCACGCGGCCGCCGAGGAGCACGGCGCCGACCTGTACTACGAGGCCGCGGTGGCCGGCGCGATTCCGCTGGTCAGGCCGCTGCGTGAGTCGATGGCCGGCGACAAGGTCAACCGGGTGCTCGGCATCGTCAACGGCACGACGAACTTCATCCTCGACAAGATGGACACGAGTGGGGCCGGGTACAGCGAGGCGCTCGATGAGGCCACGGCCCTCGGGTACGCCGAGGCCGACCCGACCGCCGACGTCGAGGGTTTTGACGCCGCCGCCAAGGCCGCGATCCTCGCCGGTATCGCCTTCCACACCCGGGTGACCATCGACGACGTGCACCGCGAGGGCATCACCGAGGTCACCGCCGCCGACATCGCCTCCGCCAAGCGCATGGGCTGCACGGTCAAGCTGCTCGCGATCTGCGAGCGCGCCGCGGACGGCGAGTCGGTCACCGCGCGGGTCCACCCGGCGATGATCCCGCTCACGCATCCGCTGGCGTCCGTGCGTGAGGCGTACAACGCGGTCTTCGTGGAGTCGGACGCGGCGGGGCAGCTCATGTTCTACGGGCCCGGCGCGGGCGGCTCGCCGACCGCCTCGGCCGTCCTGGGCGACCTGGTCGCCGTGTGCCGCAACAAGCTGGCCGAGGCCACCGGGCCCGGCGAGTCCGCGTACACGCAGCTGCCGGTCAGCCCCATGGGCGAGGTCGTCACCCGCTACCACATCAGCCTCGATGTGGCCGACAAACCCGGCGTCCTGGCCCAGGTCGCCATGGTCTTCGCTGAGCATGGCGTATCGATCGATACGGTGCGCCAGCAGGGCAAGGACGGCGAGGCGTCCCTCGTCGTCGTCACCCACCGCGCCGCCGACGCCGCGCTGTCCTCGACCGTCGAGGCGCTGCGCAAGCTGGACACCGTCCGGGGCGTCGCCAGCATCATGCGGGTCGAAGGGGAGTAAAGGAACCCATGTCTGCCAATACGAGCGCCGGTACCACTCATCAGTGGCGCGGCATCATCGAGGAGTACCGCGACCGCCTGCCGGTCAAGGACACGACCGAGGTCGTCACCCTGCGCGAGGGCGGTACGCCTCTCGTGCCGGCGCAGGTGCTCTCCGAGCGCACCGGCTGTGAGGTGCACCTCAAGGTCGAGGGTGCCAACCCCACCGGTTCCTTCAAGGACCGCGGCATGACGATGGCCATCACGCGGGCCAAGGAAGAGGGTGCCAAGGCGGTCATCTGCGCTTCCACGGGCAACACTTCGGCCTCCGCCGCCGCGTATGCCGTACGGGCCCAGATGGTCAGCGCCGTTCTCGTCCCGCAGGGCAAGATCGCGCTGGGCAAGATGGGCCAGGCCCTGGTGCACGGGGCGAAGATTCTCCAGGTCGACGGGAATTTCGACGACTGTCTGACGCTCGCCCGCGGGCTCTCGGAGAAGTACCCGGTCGCACTTGTGAACTCCGTGAACCCGGTGCGCATCGAGGGCCAGAAGACCGCGGCGTTCGAGATCGTGGACATGCTGGGCGACGCGCCCGACATCCACGTGCTGCCGGTCGGCAACGCCGGCAACATCACCGCTTACTGGAAGGGCTACAAGGAGTACGCGGCGGACAGCATCGCCTCGCGTACCCCGCGGATGTGGGGCTTCCAGGCGTCCGGCAGTGCGCCGATCGTGCGCGGCGAGGTGGTCAAGGACCCGAGCACGATCGCCACCGCGATCCGGATCGGCAACCCGGCCTCCTGGTCCTTCGCGGAGGCCGCGCGGGACGAGTCGGGCGGCGCCATCGACGAGGTGACCGACCGTCAGATCCTCGCCGCCTACCGCCTGCTGGCCTCGCAGGAGGGCGTCTTCGTGGAGCCGGCCTCGGCCGCTTCGGTGGCCGGTCTGCTCAAGGCCGCCGAGGAGGGCAAGGTCGACCCGGGCCAGAAGATCGTCTGCACGGTGACCGGCAACGGCCTGAAGGACCCGGACTGGGCGGTGGCCGGCGCGCCGCAGCCGGTGACGGTTCCGGTCGACGCGGACGCCGCGGCGGAGCGCCTCGGCCTGGCGTAGGCCGGGCGTCCGGGCCCACCGGGTCCAGGACAAAAATTCGGCCGGAAAGAGCCGGTCGGAAGGGGTTCCGCGGGACCGGCGCGACTGTCGCACCGGTCCCGTTCCGCCCCACAGGGCAAACCCTGCAAAGGCTGCAAAGTGAGTGGTGTGGCATGAGAGGGCGCGCGACACGCATCGTGCGCCTCCCGTGCGCCCTATGTCGCCACTGAACCTTCCTTCGATAGGCTGGCAGCCAACTCCCCTCCCCGCGGCATAGTGCAGTGGTGTGCAGGGCAGGTCAGAACGGACCCCATGAGCCGATCAGGTGCCTCGGTACCGCGGCGCTCAGGGGCAGTACCGCAGTTTCACATCAAGGAGAGTCATCGAGCGATGGCCGGTCCAGCGTTCCGCGCCGCCGCCGTCCGGGTGCGCACCCCCGCCACCAGCGCCAATCTCGGTCCCGGCTTCGACGCCCTCGGCCTGTCCCTGGGTCTGTACGACGACGTCGTAGTACGCGTCGCCGACTCCGGACTGCACGTCGACATCGCGGGTGAGGGGGCCGACACCCTGCCGCGCGACGAGAGCCACCTGCTCGTACGGTCCCTGCGTACCGCGTTCGACCTGCTGGGCGGGCAGCCGCGCGGCCTCGAGGTCGTGTGCGCCAACCGCATCCCGCACGGCCGGGGCCTCGGCTCCTCCTCGGCGGCCATCTGCGCCGGCATCGTCGCCGCCCGGGCGGTGACGATAGGCGGCGAGCAGAGGCTCGACGACGCCGCGCTGCTGGAACTGGCCACCGAGATCGAGGGCCACCCCGACAACGTCGCCGCCTGTCTGCTCGGCGGATTCACGCTTTCCTGGATGGACGCCGGTGCGGCGCGTGCCATCAGGATGGAGCCCGCCCGTTCCGTCGTTCCGGTGGTTTTCGTGCCCGGCAAGCCGGTGCTCACCGAGACCGCGCGCGGCCTGCTGCCGCGCACCGTGCCGCACGGGGACGCGGCGGCGAACGCCGGTCGCGCAGCGCTGCTCGTCGAGGCCCTGACCAGGCGCCCCGAGCTGCTGCTGGCGGCGACCGAGGACCGACTTCACCAGGAGTACCGCGCGCCGGCCATGCCGGAGAGCCTCGCCCTGGTGAACCGACTGCGTGCGGACGGTGTCCCCGCGGTCGTCTCCGGTGCGGGCCCGACGGTGCTCGCGCTGGTCGAGGAGGGAGCGGCCGACAAGGTCGCGCGCCTGGCGGGCGAGGGATGGGCGGCCAACCGGCTGTCCCTCGACGCGGCGGGGACGAGCGTCCTGCCGCTCGCGGGGTGACCGACGGATTGCCGGTCTGAGAGAGGGGGAATGTTTGTTGGATCCGGTAGTGTTAACCTCAAGTGAGTACCCGACGCCGCAGCGGCGTGGTGCTTCGTGTCCCCAGTCGGGACCACTTTTCTTCCGGGAGCCTCCCAACCTGCTTGGAGTTACGACCTAAAGCAGAAGCGAGCACGCTCCGGAAATCGGCGTGATGTGCATGAAGCGTGACCTGCATGAATGCGCAGCATCTTTCGCGTCGGAATCATGAACTGATCTCTCCGCCGAATTCGGCGGGACCACCGCCCCGGCCCGGTCCGTGAACGTCGAGGGACCGCGGTCGGACAGCACAACCGGTCGCCGAGCCAGACAGGCCGACGCCCGCTCCAGGGAAGGACCCTTCGTGAGCGACACCACCGATCTGATGGGCGTACGCACCGATGGCAGTGCCGCAGCGCCCGCCACGGACGCTCCCGCCGCGCCTGCCACCGGGGCCGCCACTGGTGCCTCGCGGCGACGCCGTTCCGGCACCGGCCTCGAGGGCATGGTCCTGGCCGAGCTGCAGCAGGTAGCCTCCGGCCTCGGCATCAAGGGCACCGCGCGGATGCGCAAGAGCCAGCTCATCGAGGTCATCAAGGAGAAGCAGGCCGCCGGCGGAGCCGGTGCGGCCAAGACCGCCGAGGCCCCTGCCGACGCGCCCGCAGAGACCACCAAGCCCAAGCGCCGGGCCACCTCCAAGGCCCGCACCGGCGACGCGGCGGCCGAGAAGACCGCCGAGAAGCCCGCCAAGGCCGACAAGACCGACAAGGCGGGGCAGGCCGCGGACACCGCCGGCCAGCAGCAGATCGAGATCCCCGGCCAGGGCGCCGGCGACGAGCAGCCGGCCGGCGAGCGCCGCCGGCGCCGCGCCACCGCCGCCGCCGGGAGCCCCGAGTCCGCCGCCGGCGAGGCCAAGGGCGAGCCGAAGGCCGAGGTCAAGGACGGTCAGAAGGACGGGCCCGGGCAGGAGGGCGAGGGCCGCAAGGGCGGCGAGGGCCGCCAGGACCGCGGTGACCGGCAGGACCGCGGCGACCGTCAGGACCGTGGCCAGAAGGGTGACCGCCGCGGCGGCCGCGACCGCCGCAAGGGCAACGACGGCAACGACGGTGGCCAGCAGGGCCAGGGCCAGGGCCAGCAGGGCGGCGGCAACCGCCAGCAGGGCGGCCGTCAGGACGACTTCGACGACGAGAGCGGCGGCCGTCGCGGCCGCCGGGGCCGTTACCGGGACCGCCGTGGCCGTCGCGGCCGCGACGACTTCGGTGCCGAGCCGCAGGTCGCCGAGGACGACGTCCTGATCCCCGTCGCCGGCATCCTGGACATCCTGGACAACTACGCGTTCATCCGGACCTCCGGCTACCTGCCCGGTCCGAACGATGTGTACGTCTCGCTCGCCCAGGTCCGCAAGAACGGCCTCCGCAAGGGCGACCACGTCACCGGCGCGGTCCGCCAGCCCCGCGAGGGCGAGCGCCGCGAGAAGTTCAACGCGCTGGTGCGCCTGGACTCCGTCAACTCCGTCGCCCCCGAACAGGGCCGCGGCCGCCCGGAGTTCGGCAAGCTGACGCCCCTGTACCCGCAGGAGCGGCTGCGCCTGGAGGGCGAGGCCGGCCAGCTGACCACGCGGATCATCGACCTCGTGTCGCCGATCGGCAAGGGCCAGCGCGGTCTGATCGTGGCCCCGCCGAAGACCGGTAAGACCATGATCATGCAGGCGATCGCCAACTCGATCACCCGCAACAACCCCGAGTGCCACCTGATGGTCGTCCTCGTCGACGAGCGTCCGGAAGAGGTCACCGACATGCAGCGGTCGGTCAAGGGCGAGGTCATCTCCTCGACCTTCGACCGCCCGGCCGAGGACCACACCACCGTCGCCGAGCTCGCCATCGAGCGCGCGAAGCGCCTGGTGGAGCTGGGCCACGACGTCGTCGTCCTGCTGGACTCCATCACCCGTCTGGGCCGCGCGTACAACCTCGCGGCGCCCGCCTCCGGCCGCATTCTGTCCGGTGGTGTCGACTCGACCGCGCTGTACCCGCCGAAGAAGTTCTTCGGCGCCGCGCGCAACATCGAGGACGGCGGCTCGCTGACCATCCTGGCCACCGCGCTGGTCGAGACCGGCTCGCGGATGGACGAGGTGATCTTCGAGGAGTTCAAGGGCACCGGCAACATGGAGCTCAAGCTCGACCGGAAGCTCTCGGACAAGCGCATCTTCCCGGCGGTGGACGTGGACGCGTCCAGCACTCGTAAGGAAGAGATCCTGATGTCCGGCGACGAGCTGGCGGTCGTGTGGAAGCTGCGCCGGGTGCTGCACGCCCTGGACCAGCAGCAGGCCATCGAGCTGCTGCTGGACAAGATGAAGCAGACGAAGTCCAACGCGGAGTTCCTGCTGCAGATCCAGAAGACGACGCCGACCCCGGGCAACGGCAACGACTGACGCCCGCCGGCACGTCCGCGAGCCCTCCCTGTCACTCCGGTGACGGGGAGGGCTTCGTCGTACCGGGGCCGTGCGGGCGGCCCGTGAAAATGGTGTGACGCATTCCGCGCCATGGAGGCACTCGAAGGCGCCCTCTTGAGACCTTCCGCACAGACATAAAGTCCGTAAACGTCCCGTTGCGCGACCGACGAGCCGGACAAAAGCCCTGGTGAGCGAGGTGCGAACGGCCGTACGGCGCCTCCGGCACGCCCGGCCGGCGCAGCCGTCCCCGCCCCGCCGTCTGTGCAACCCTTCCCGGATGCCTCCCGTCTGAAGGGGTGCGAGACCACCACCGGTGAGAGGACGTGACAGCCGGGGACGGCGAGGCCGGCCGAGCAAGAGGACTGAGGAGCAGATGGCGGACAGCAGCAGGGCCGCGCGGACGGCCGCGAGCCGTTCCCACGGCATACGCGCCACCGGCCGCCGGCGCAAGGGACCCACGAGGCGCCGCAGGGCGCTGACGATCACGCTGTGCGCACTGGTGAGCTGTGTGCTGCTGGCCGGCGCGGGGCTCGGATTCGTCTACTACCAGCTCAACGGCAACCTCAAGGGCGTCGACATCGACGCGGCGCTGGGCGCCGACCGTCCGGACGACGTCGACAACGGCTCGATGGACATCCTGGTGCTCGGCTCGGACTCCCGGGCCGGGGACAACGCCAAGTACGGCTCGGACGGCGGCGGCGCCCGCTCCGACACCGCGATGGTGGTGCACGTCTACAAGGGCCACAAGAAGGCCAGCGTGGTGAGCATCCCGCGGGACACCCTGATCTCGCGGCCCTCGTGCACCAAGGGCGGGCAGCAGACCCCGCCGGCGCAGCACGTCATGTTCAACACCGCGTACGAGGTCGGCGGCCCGGCCTGTGCCGTCAAGACGGTCGAGTCCATGAGCGGCATCCGTATGGACCATTTCGTCGAGGTCGACTTCAGCGGCTTCAAGAAGCTGATCACCGCCCTCGGCGGCGTCGACATCACCACGACGAAGCCCATCCATGACCCGGACAGCCACCTCGACCTGGAACCCGGTACGCACAAGCTGGACGGCGAGCAGGCCCTCGGCCTGGTCCGCACCCGGCACGGCGTGCCCGGCGGCGACGGCAGCGACCTGGGCCGCATCCAGCTGCAGCAGACCTTCATCAAGGCACTGATGGACCAGTTCAAGCAGCTCGGGGTGCTGTCGAACCCGGCGAAGCTCTACGACATCGGGAACACCGCCACCCGGGCGATCACCACCGATACCAAGCTGAACTCGGTGAACGCGCTGGTCGGCCTGGCCAAGAGCGTGGGCGGCATCGGCTCGGACCACATCAACATGGCCACGCTGCCGGTGACGTACGACCCGCAGGACCCGAACCGGGTACTGCCGCTGGAGGCCGCGAACAAGCAGGTCTGGAAGGCGCTGCGGCAGGACAGGGCCATCCCGAAGTCGGCCCTGAAGGACTCGGCCGGCGACAAGGGCGGCACGAGCAACTACGTACGGTGAAGGAGGCGGCTCCGGAGCCCGGCCCGCGCGAGGGCCGGGAATATCGGGAGCCGCCCCCCGGTTTGGGGAGATGCGGCCAGTACTGGCAAACTGGACCGTCGGCCCCGGTTCACGTGACGCATCCCGCGAGCACGACCCGGTGCCCTCCCGATACATAGGAGAATCCCTTGAAGCGCGACATCCACCCGGAGTACGTCGAGACCCAGGTCAGCTGCACCTGTGGCGCCTCGTTCACCACCCGTAGCACCGTTGCCGGCGGCGCCATCCGCGCCGACGTCTGCTCCGAGTGCCACCCGTTCTACACGGGCAAGCAGAAGATCCTCGACACCGGTGGCCGCGTGGCCCGCTTCGAGGCCCGCTTCGGCAAGGCCGCCGGGTCCGGCAAGAAGTAGCGACCCACAAGGCGCCGGTTCTCGGTCGCCCCTGCGCAGGGGCGACCGGACCGGCGTTTTGCCGTCCTTGGCCCGCCGGTCCGCCGGCCGCGGGCACCCCCGGTACACCCAAGCCAGCAGAGGAACACCACGATGTTCGAGGCGGTCGAGGAACTGATCGGCGAGCATGCCGACCTCGAGAAGCGGCTCGCCGACCCCGCGGTCCACGCAGACCAGCGCGAGGCGATGCGGCTCAACAAGCGTTACGCCGAACTGACCCCGATCATCGCCACGTACCGCGCCTGGAAGCAGACCGGCGACGACATCGAGACGGCCCGGGAACTGGCCGCCGATGACCCCGACTTCGCCGACGAGGTGAAGGAGGGCGAGGTCCGCCGCGAGGAGCTCACGGACAAGCTCCGGCTGCTGCTCGTGCCGCGCGACCCCAGCGACGACAAGGACGTGATCCTTGAGGTCAAGGCCGGTGAGGGCGGCGAGGAGTCCGCGCTGTTCGCCGGCGACCTGCTGCGGATGTACCTGCGCTACGCCGAGCGGATCGGCTGGAAGACCGAGATCCTCGACGCCAACGAGTCCGACCTCGGCGGCTACAAGGACGTCCAGGTCGCCGTGAAGACCAAGGGGCAGACCGAGCCGGGCCAGGGCGTGTGGGCCCGCCTGAAGTACGAGGGCGGCGTGCACCGCGTGCAGCGCGTGCCCGCGACCGAGTCGCAGGGCCGCATCCACACCTCCGCCGCCGGCGTGCTCGTCACGCCCGAGGCCGAGGAGGTCGAGGTCGAGATCGGCCCGAACGACCTGCGGATCGACGTCTACCGCTCCTCGGGCCCCGGCGGCCAGTCGGTCAACACCACCGACTCCGCCGTGCGCATCACCCACCTGCCCACCGGCATCGTCGTCTCCTGCCAGAACGAGAAGAGCCAGCTGCAGAACAAGGAGCAGGCGCTCCGCATCCTGCGCTCCCGGCTGCTCGCGGCGGCGCAGGAGGAGGCCGAGCGGGAGGCATCGGACGCGCGTCGCAGCCAGGTCCGTACGGTCGACCGCTCCGAGCGCATCCGGACGTACAACTTCCCGGAAAACCGGATCTCCGACCACCGGGTGGGCTTCAAGGCGTACAACTTGGACCAGGTGCTCGACGGCGAGCTCGACCCGGTCATCCAGGCGTGTGTGGACGCCGACTCGGCGGCCAAGCTCGCCGCCGCCCAGTAAGCCCCGCGGCGGGCGGCCCTGCCCGCCCCGACACACCGCACGACCGAAGTACGTACCGGCTGGAGGACCAGTGCAGCAGTCTCCCGGGGGACACGGCACCCCTCAGCGGCCCGGCCGCGGGCCCAAGGCCCGGTCCGTGCTGCTCGCCGAGGTGGCCCAGGCGACCCAGCGGCTGGCCGACGCGGGCGTGCCCTCGCCGCGCTTCGACGCCGAGGAGCTCGCGGCCCACGTGCACGGCGTCAAGCGGTCCCAGCTGCACATGGTGGCGGACGCGGACTTCGACGCCCGGTACTGGGAGGCGATCGCCCGCCGCGAGGCCCGCGAGCCGCTCCAGCACATCACCGGGCGCGCCTTCTTCCGGTACCTCGAACTGCACGTCGGCCCCGGGGTGTTCGTGCCGCGGCCGGAGACCGAGTCCGTGGTGGGCTGGGCAATAGATGCGGTACGCGCGATGGACGTCGTCGAGCCGCTCATCGTCGACCTGTGCACGGGCTCCGGCGCCATCGCGCTCGCGCTCGCCCAGGAGGTGCCCCGCTCGCGGGTGCACGCCGTGGAGCTGTCCGAGGACGCCCTGGTGTGGACACGCAAGAACGTCGAGGGGTCCCGCGTCGTTCTCCACCAGGGAGACGCGCTGACCGCGCTGCCCGAGCTGGACGGCCAGGTCGACCTGGTCGTCTCGAACCCGCCGTACATCCCGCTGACCGAGTGGGAGCACGTCGCACCGGAGGCCCGCGACCACGACCCCGAGCTCGCGCTCTTCTCCGGCGAGGACGGCCTGGACACGATCCGGGGCATCGAACGCACCGCGCACCGCCTGCTGCGGCCCGGCGGCGTCGTCGTGATCGAGCACGCCGACACCCAGGGCGGCCAGGTGCCGTGGATCTTCACCGAGGAGCGCGGCTGGGCGGACGCGGCCGACCACCCCGACCTGAACAACCGGCCGCGGTTCGCGACCGCCCGCAGGGCGACGCCGTGACCGTGACCGCAGTACCCGACCGGGCCCCGGCCGCCGCCGGGCGCCGTTCCACCCCCAACACCGTTCCGCACCAGGAGGCCCGCTAATGGCACGGCGATACGACTGCAGCGACGCGACCGACCGCGCGACCGGCCTGCGCGAGGCCGCCTCGGCGGTCCGGCGCGGGGAGCTGGTCGTGCTGCCGACCGACACCGTCTACGGGATCGGCGCCGACGCCTTCAACTCCGAGGCCGTCGGCGACCTGCTGGAGGCCAAGGGCCGCGGCCGGAACATGCCCTCGCCGGTCCTGGTCGGTTCGCCGAACACCCTGCACGGCCTGGTCACGGACTTCTCCGAGCAGGCGTGGGAGCTGGTCGACGCCTTCTGGCCGGGTGCGCTGACCCTGGTCGCGCGGCACCAGCCCTCGCTCACCTGGGACCTCGGCGAGACCGGCGGCACGGTGGCCGTGCGGATGCCGCTGCACCCCGTGGCCATCGAGCTGCTGACCGAGTTCGGCCCGATGGCCGTCTCCAGCGCCAACCTCACGGGACACCCGTCCCCGCAGGACTGCGACGCGGCCCAGGACATGCTGGGCGACTCCGTCTCCGTGTACCTGGACGGCGGACCCACCCCCGCCGCCGTGCCGTCCTCCATCGTCGACGTCACGGGCAAGACCCCGCGCCTGCTGCGGGCCGGCGCCCTCGACGCCGACGAGCTCCGCAAGGTCGTACCCGAGCTCGAGGTGGCCAATTGATGGCCCCGCAGGGGCGTGGCATAGCGGGAACGCAGGACGGCTACACCTTCCGCATCCTCCACGTCAGCACCGGCAACGTCTGCCGCTCGCCGATCACCGAGCGGCTGCACCGCCATGGCCTGCAACGCAGACTCGGTACCGAGCTGACCAGCGGGATCGTGGTGGAGAGCGCCGGCACCTGGGGCCACGAGGGCGCCCCGATGGAGACCCACGCCGCGACCGTCCTGGCCGACTACGGCGCCGACCCGGACGGGTTCATCGGCCGCGAGCTGCTGGACGAGCACGTCATCAGAGCCGACCTGGTCCTGACCGCCACCCGTGACCACCGCGCCCAGGTCATCTCCATGGGCCACTCGGCGGGCCTGCGCACCTTCACGCTCAAGGAGTTCAACCGGCTGGTGAAGGCCATAGACCCGGCCACTCTGCCCGGGCCGGACCCGGCGCTGCCGGACGGTGGCCTGGTGACCCGTGCCCGCGCCCTGGTCGGCGCGGCCGCCGCGCTGCGCGGCTGGCTGCTCGCGCCGAACGCCGAGGCCGACGAGGTGCACGACCCCTACGGCGCGCCCATCACGTTCTTCCGCTCCATCGGCGACGAGATCAACCAGGCCCTCGATCCGGTCGTCACGGCCCTCACCGGGGTCCCCGCGCGCGCCTGAACCGCCTCACCCGCCGCACGGCGCCCGAACCGCCTCACGGCCCGTGTGGCCGCCCCGTGGCCGTAAGCCGCCCCCGACACCCGCCCGGCCGCTCCGTCACGCCGTACACCGCGCCCGGACGCCGTTCCGCGCCTACATTGGACGTACGTCCCCCGTACGAGGCCCGGAGCGAGCGATGCCAGCGACTCCCGCGTCCACCCGCAGCGCCACCCCGCACTCCCGGCCGGCCCGGCAGCAGAGCGACGGGCCGCCGCAGGCCGGCACGCCGGGCGCCTGGAGCGGTCCCGGCTTCGAGCAGCTGCGCGCCCAGGACCCGCAGATCGCCGAGGCGCTGCTCGGCGAGAGCGCCCGGCAGGCGGCGGGCCTCCAGCTGATCGCCGCGGAGAACTTCACGTCCCCGGCCGTCCTCGCGGCGCTGGGCTCCCCGCTGGCCAACAAGTACGCCGAGGGGTACCCCGGCGCCCGCCACCACGGCGGCTGCGAAATGGTGGACTTCGCCGAGCGGACGGCCGTGGAGCGCGCCAAGGCCCTCTTCGGCGCCGAACACGCCAACGTCCAGTCCCACAGCGGCTCTTCGGCCGTACTGGCCGCCTACGCGGCCCTGCTGCGCCCCGGGGACAGCGTGCTGGCGATGTCGCTGCCGCACGGCGGCCACCTCACGCACGGCTCGCCGGCGAACTTCTCCGGGCGGTGGTTCGACTTCGCCGGGTACGGCGTGGACCCGGACACCGGCCTGCTGGACTACGACCGCATCCGGGAGCTGGCGATCCGGCGCCGCCCCAAGGCCATCGTCTGCGGCTCGATCTCGTATCCGCGCCACATCGACTACGCGGCCTTCCGGGAGATCGCCGACGAGGTGGGCGCGTACCTCATCGCGGACGCCGCGCACCCCATCGGGCTGGTGGCCGGGGGAGCGGCGCCGAACCCGGTCCCGTACGCGGACGTGGTGTGCGCGACCACCCACAAGGTCCTGCGCGGCCCGCGCGGCGGCATGATCCTGTGCGGCGCGGACCTCGCCGAGCGGATCGACCGGGCGGTGTTCCCGTTCACCCAGGGCGGCGCGCAGATGCACACGGTGGCGGCGAAGGCGGTGGCGTTCGGGGAGGCCGCGACGCCCGCGTTCACGGCGTACGCGCACCGCGTCACGGCCAATGCGACTGCGCTCGCCGAGGCGCTGGAGGGCGAGGGCCTGACGGTCACGACCGGGGGCACCGACACCCACCTGATCACCGCCGACACCACGCCGGTGGGCCTGGACGCGCGGACGGCGCGCGGCCGGCTGGCCGCGGCCGGCATCGTCCTGGACACCTGTGCCCTGCCCTGCCCGGCGGACGCCTCGGTACGCAGGACCGGCATCCGCCTGGGTACCGCGGCCGTTTCCACGCAAGGAATGGGGGAAGCCGAGATGGCACGTGTCGGTGCGCTGATCGGAGCGGCGCTCCGGGAGGACGGCGCGGTCCGTGCCGCGACCACGGAACTGGTCCGGCACTTCCCGCCATATCCCCCGCACGCCTGAATCCGGGAACCACTCGCGCGCGAGGAACGTCCATACCTACATTCACGGCTGGGGGTCGGACACGCATATGGTGTGTGGCTGTGATGGCCAGCGATACCAATGGGGCAGCCCGTGCGTGAATACCTGCTGACGCTGTGCGTCACGGCCGCGGTCACTTACCTGCTGACCGGGCCGGTACGGAAATTCGCGATCGCGGCCGGCGCGATGCCGGAGATCCGCGCCCGCGACGTGCACCGTGAACCGACGCCGCGCCTCGGCGGCATCGCGATGTTCGGCGGTCTGTGCGCGGGTCTGCTGGTCTCGGCGCACCTGACGAACATCAAGAGCGTCTTCGAGTTCTCCAACGAGCCGCGCGCGCTGCTCTCGGGCGCCGCGCTCATCTGGATCCTCGGCGTCCTGGACGACAAGTGGGGCGTGGACGCGCTCATCAAGCTCGGCGGCCAGATGATCGCCGCGGGCGTCATGGTCCTGCAGGGTCTGACGATCCTGTGGATCCCGGTGCCCGGCGTCGGCACGGTCTCGCTGACCCCGATGCAGGGCACCCTGCTCACCGTCGCGCTGGTCGTCATCACCATCAACGCGGTGAACTTCGTCGACGGCCTGGACGGCCTCGCCTCCGGCATGGTGTGCATCGCGGCCGCCGCGTTCTTCATGTACGCGTACCGCATCTGGTACGGCTACGGCCTGGAGGCCGCCGCCCCCGCCTCGCTCTTCGCGGCGATCCTGATGGGCATGTGCCTGGGCTTCCTGCCGCACAACATGCACCCGGCGCGGATCTTCATGGGCGACTCGGGCTCGATGCTGATCGGGCTGGTGCTGGCCGCGGGCGCGATCTCGGTCACCGGCCAGGTGGACCCGGACGCGATGCAGCTGTTCGCCGGCTCCGAGCGGCTCGCGGTGCACACGATGGTGCCGGTCTACATCCCGCTGCTGCTGCCGCTGACGATCATCGCGGTGCCCTTCGCCGACCTGGTCCTCGCGATCGTGCGGCGGACCTGGAACGGCCAGTCGCCGTTCACGGCCGACCGCGGCCACCTGCACCACCGGCTCCTGGAGATCGGCCACTCGCACAGCCGCGCTGTGCTGATCATGTACTTCTGGTCGGCGCTGATCGCGTTCGGCGCGGTCGCGTACTCGGTGAACAACGCCAGCGTCTGGATCGTCCTGGGCATCGTCGTGCTGAGCGCGGTGGGCCTCGGCCTCCTGCTGCTTCCGCGGTTCCGGCCGCGGGCGCCGCGCTGGGCGCAGTGGATGGTGCCGCCGCGCTACCGGCGGCAGGCCGGTCCGGCCGCGGCGGAGGGCACGGCTCCGGAAGCCGGTCCGTCCGGTGCGGCGGCCGCGTCGGAGGAGGAGCAGCGGGAGCCGGTGCCGGCGGGGATCCACGGGGCCACCGCGATCGGGGACCGGTCCCGGTTCAGCGACTGGCGCGGGGTCGGCAGCCGGCACTGAAGCACTGCTTCCGGATAATTGCCACATCTTTTTTCGAGATTATGTTCGCCACACCGAAAATCGGACTATTCCGGCCGCATAGCACACAAAACCACTGCTGTCAGTGCACCAACGCGCGGGGTACTGCTCACGTGTGACAGGTAGCACACGAAGTAGGTAAAGGCCTCATCAAATAGTTTGTGATACCGTTCACGAGACCCGGTGATAGAGCCGTAAGTCCCGAGTCGGACAGACCAGTCGGCTCGTCAGCTCGCCGTCGTGCCGGGTCTACGCTCGTCCGCGAGCACACCTGCCCCCACCCCGCCGGAGCGCCGCCATGCAGTCACATGACGCTCGCCTGTTTCTTCGTGCCCTCGTCCCTACGCTTGTCGTCGGCGCCCTCGCTGTCGTCGTCAGTGCGCTGGTCGCCGGCGGAAAGGGCGCTATCGGTGCCGTGGTCGGTGTGGTGCTGGTGCTCTTCGTGATGGGTGTCAGCCTCGTCGTCCTGCAGCAGACCGCCAGGAAGTACCCCGGGCTGTTCCAGATGATGGGGCTCATGCTGTACGCCGTGCAGATCCTGTTCGTCGCGGTCTTCCTGATGGCGTTCAAGGACACCTCCCTTTTCGACACCAAGGCATTCGCGTTCACGCTGCTCGCGTCGACCCTTGTGTGGATTGCCGCACAGGCCCGTGCGTACATGAAGGCGAAGATTCTCTACGTCGACCCCGACTCCGCCGAAGCGAAGCGCGCGGAAACGGTGGGGTCCGCGACGTGAGACGTAGGGCCGGGATAAACGCAGTCACGCAAGCCTGCTATCGTCCGGTGCCATCTGCGGCACAGTTGGCGCAGGCGGCGCGGCTCCCGAGTCCCCCGGGGCAGGACGACCCTCTCCTGCGGCCCCCGCCTGTGACGCGAACCGGCCCAGTGCCGAAGTGCCGCCCCCAAATCCGTAAGACCAGTCCAGTGCCGTTCCGCGGATCAACGCCGCGCCGACACAACGAGGTTGCCGTACCTATGCGCCACGCTGAAGGAGCTCGCGGTGAGTGCTGACATGAATACGCTCGCCTTTAACACCGAGTGTCACCTCTTCATTCCAGGGTGTGGCTTCGAGGCTCCCGGCCTGCACTCGTTCGTCTTCGAGCCGCTCTTCTCGATCGGCAGCTTCAACTTCAACAAGCCGATGCTGCTGGCCCTGGTCAGCACCGTCGTCGTGGTGTGGTTCTTCTGGGCTGCTTTCGGCCGGGCGAAGGTCGTGCCGGGCAAGATGCAGATGATCGCCGAAGCGGGTTACGACTTCGTGCGCCGCGGGCTCGTGTACGACGCGCTCGGCAAGAAGGAGGGCGAGAAGTACGTCCCCTTCATGGTGTCGCTCTTCTTCTTCGTGTGGGTCATGAACATCTGGTCGATCATTCCGCTCGCCCAGTTCCCGGTGACATCGGTCATCGCCTTCCCCGCCGGACTCGCCATCATGGTCTGGGTCCTGTGGGTGTACCTCACCTTCAAGAAGCAGGGCTTCGTTGGCGGCTGGAAGAACATCACCGGCTACGACAAGTCGCTCGGTGCGGTGCTGCCGCTGCTGATGATCATCGAGTTCTTCTCGAACCTGATCATCCGGCCCTTCACCCACGCGGTCCGGCTCTTCGCGAACATGTTCGCGGGCCACATGCTGATCGTGATGTTCACCATCGCCAGCTTCTACCTGGCGAACGGCGTCGGCTTCGTCTACGCGGGCGCCTCCTTCGTGATGACCATCGTGATGACCGCCTTCGAGCTGTTCATCCAGGCCGTCCAGGCGTACGTCTTCGTGCTGCTGGCCTGCAACTACGTCCAGGGCGCGCTCGCCGAGCACCACTGAGCACCCCGCTTCCCCCGATACACCAGACGTCCGGTGGCCAACCCCCACCGGTCCTTGAAAGAGAAGGAAGAACCGGCATGTCCGCTCTCCAGACCCTCGCCTCCGCCGAAGCGTTCACCGGCAGCGCCAGCGCGATCGGTTACGGCCTGGCCGCCATCGGCCCCGGCGTCGGCGTCGGCATCATCTTCGGTAACGGCACCCAGGCGCTGGCCCGTCAGCCCGAGGCCGCCGGCCTGATCCGCACCAACCAGATCATGGGTTTCGCCTTCTGTGAGGCGCTCGCCCTGATCGGCATCGTCATGGGCTTCGTTTACAAGTAAACCGAGCCACATCGACGAACCCCTTAGACGGAAGGCATTGATGTGAACGCCCTGGTCACCCTGGCGAGTGAGGTGGAGGTTCCCCAGAACCCCCTCATTCCGCCGATCCCAGAGCTCGTCATCGGCCTGGTCGCCTTCTTCATCGTCTTCGGCTTCCTCGCCAAGAAGCTCCTCCCGAACATCAACAAGGTTCTGGACGAGCGCCGCGCGGCGATCGAAGGCGGGATGGAGAAGGCGGAGGCCGCGCAGGCCGAGGCCCAGCAGGTCCTGGAGGACTACCGGGCCCAGCTCGCCGACGCCCGCCACGAGGCCGCGCGTCTGCGCCAGGAGGCGCAGGAGCAGGGTGCCGCGCTCATCGCCGAGATGCGCGCGGAAGGCCAGCGGCAGCGTGAGGAGATCATCGCCGCCGGTCACGCCCAGATCGAGGCGGACCGGAAGCAGGCCGCGCAGGCGCTGCGTCAGGACGTGGGCAAGCTCGCCACCGACCTGGCCGGCAAGCTCGTCGGTGAGTCCCTCGAGGACCACGCCCGGCAGAGCCGCACGATCGACCGCTTCCTCGACGAGCTCGAGACGAAGGCGGCGACCGACACGGCGAAGGCCGAGGCCGGCCGATGAATGGAGCGAGCCGCGAGGCACTGGCCTCCGCACGCGAGCGTCTCGACGCGCTGACGGACAACGCGACCGTCGACGCGGCGAAGCTCGCCGAGGAGCTGGCTGCCGTTACCGCGCTGCTCGACCGCGAGGTGTCGCTGCGTCGGGTCCTCACCGACCCGGCGCAGTCCGGCGAGGCCAAGGCCGAGCTGGCCGGGCGCCTGCTGGGCAGCCAGGTCGGCGGCGAGACCGTCGATCTGGTCTCCGGCATGGTCCGCTCCCGCTGGTCGCAGTCGCGTGACCTGGTGGACGGCATCGAGGAGCTGGCGTACAGCGCCGACCTCGTCGCCGCGCAGCGGTCCGGTGCGCTCGACGACGTGGAGGACGAGCTGTTCCGGTTCGGCCGGATCGTGTCCTCCTCGCCCGAGCTGCGCTCCGCACTGGTCGACCGCCGGGCGGACAACGCGGCCAAGGCCGAGCTGATCCGCTCGCTGCTGGGCGGCCGCGCCAACGCGGTCACCGAGCGGCTGGTCGTCCGACTCGTCGCACAGCCGCGGGGCCGTAGCCTGGAAGCAGGGCTCGACGCCCTGTCCAAGCTCGCCGCGCACCGCCGGGACCGGCTGGTCGCGGTGGTCACCTCCGCGGTGCCGATCAGCGAGACGCAGAAGCAGCGCCTGGGCGCTGCGCTCACCTCGCTGTACGGCCGGCGGGTCCACCTCAACCTCGACGTGGACCCCGAGGTCCTCGGCGGCGTGCAGGTACGCATCGGTGACGAGGTCATCAACGGGACCATCTCCGAGCGCCTGGACGAGGCGTCGCGGCGGATGGCCGGCTGAGGCAGCCAACCAACTCAACAGCATGAGCAGCGGCCCGAGTTGGGCCGTAACGCAGGGAACAGCAACAGGGGGCGAACCCGCCCTCTGCCTGCGGCGGGGGAGCCCATGCCCCGCAACAAGACTTCGGGCCCAACAAGGAGAGCAGGGAACCCAGATGGCGGAGCTCACGATCCGGCCGGAGGAGATCCGGGACGCGCTGGAGAACTTTGTCCAGGCGTACAAGCCGGACGCGGCCTCGCGCGAGGAGGTCGGGACGGTCAGCGAGGCCGGTGACGGCATCGCGAAGGTCGAGGGACTTCCCTCGGCGATGGCGAACGAACTGCTGAAGTTCGAGGACGGCACCCTCGGCCTCGCGCTGAACCTCGAAGAGCGCGAGATCGGTGCGGTTGTCCTCGGTGAGTTCAGCGGTATCGAGGAGGGCCAGCCGGTGCAGCGCACCGGTGAGGTGCTCTCGGTCGCCGTGGGCGAGGGCTACCTCGGCCGCGTCGTCGACCCGCTGGGCAACCCGATCGACGGCCTCGGCGAGATCGAGTCCGAGGGCCGCCGCGCCCTGGAGCTGCAGGCTCCGGGCGTCATGGTCCGTAAGTCGGTGCACGAGCCGATGCAGACCGGCTACAAGGCCGTCGACTCGATGGTGCCGATCGGCCGCGGTCAGCGTCAGCTGATCATCGGCGACCGCCAGACCGGTAAGACCGCGCTGGCCGTCGACACCATCATCAACCAGCGCGACAACTGGCGCTCGGGCGACCCGAAGAAGCAGGTCCGCTGCATCTACGTCGCGGTCGGCCAGAAGGGCTCCACCATCGCGTCCGTGCGCGGCGCCCTGGAGGAGGCCGGCGCCCTGGAGTACACGACGATCGTCGCGGCTCCGGCGTCCGACCCGGCCGGCTTCAAGTACCTCGCCCCGTACACCGGCTCGGCCATCGGCCAGCACTGGATGTACCAGGGCAAGCACGTCCTGATCATCTTCGACGACCTGTCGAAGCAGGCCGACGCCTACCGTGCCGTGTCGCTGCTGCTGCGCCGTCCGCCGGGCCGTGAGGCCTACCCGGGCGACGTCTTCTACCTGCACTCGCGTCTGCTCGAGCGCTGCGCGAAGCTGTCGGACGACATGGGCGCCGGCTCGATGACCGGTCTGCCGATCGTCGAGACCAAGGCGAACGACGTGTCGGCGTTCATTCCGACCAACGTCATCTCCATCACCGACGGCCAGTGCTTCCTGGAGTCCGACCTGTTCAACGCGGGCCAGCGCCCGGCGCTGAACGTCGGTATCTCGGTCTCCCGAGTCGGTGGCTCCGCCCAGCACAAGGCCATGAAGCAGGTCTCCGGCCGACTGCGTGTGGACCTCGCCCAGTTCCGTGAGCTGGAGGCGTTCGCCGCCTTCGGTTCCGACCTGGACGCGGCCTCCAAGGCGCAGCTGGCCCGCGGTCAGCGCATGACCGAGCTGCTCAAGCAGGGTCAGTACCAGCCGATGCCCGTCGAGGAGCAGGTCGTCTCCATCTGGGCCGGTACCACCGGCAAGATGGACGACGTCCCGGTGGAGGACATCCGCCGCTTCGAGCGCGAGCTGCTCGACTGGATGGGCCGCGAGAAGAAGGAACTGCTCACCGGCATCGTCGAGGGCGGGAAGATGTCCGACGACACCATCCAGGCCCTCACCGACTCGGTCGCCACCTTCAAGCAGCAGTTCGAGACCTCGGACGGCAAGCTGCTCGGTGAGGACGCTCCGGGCGCCGGCAAGTGACGACGGAAGGGACCTGATCCATGGGAGCCAAGCTCCGGGTCTACAAGCGTCGCATCCGCTCCGTCACCGCGACCAAGAAGATCACCAAGGCGATGGAGATGATCGCCGCCTCGCGCATCGTCAAGGCGCAGCGCCAGGTGGCGGCATCGACGCCGTACGCGAGTGAACTGACCCGCGCGGTGACGGCGGTTGCGACCGGCTCGAACACCAACCACGCCCTGACGACCGAGGTGGAGAACCCGACCCGGGCCGCGATCCTGCTCATCACGAGCGACCGCGGCCTCGCGGGCGGCTACTCCTCCAACGCCATCAAGGCCGCCGAGCAGCTCACCGAGCGGCTCAAGGCCGAGGGCAAGGAGGTCGACGCCTACATCGTCGGCCGCAAGGGTGTGTCGTACTACGCCTTCCGCGAGCGCAAGGTCGTGGATTCGTGGACCGGCTTCACCGACAGCCCGACGTACGCGGACGCCAAGGCGGTCGCGGGGCCGCTGATCGAGGCCGTACAGAAGGACACGGCCGAGGGCGGCGTGGACGAGCTCCACATCGTCTTCACCGAGTTCGTGTCGATGATGACGCAGACGCCGGTCGACGACCGGCTGCTGCCGCTCAGCCTCGACGCGAAGAGCGGCGAAGACGCCGAGGACGCTGCGTCGTCCAAGACCGAGCTGCTGCCGCTGTTCGACTTCGAGCCGTCGGCGGAGGACGTCCTGGACGCCCTGCTGCCGCGGTACGTCGAGTCGCGCATCTACAACGCGCTGCTGCAGGCCGCCGCCTCCAAGCACGCCGCCACCCGGCGTGCGATGAAGTCGGCGACCGACAACGCGGAAGAGCTCATCAAGTCGCTCTCGCGGCTTGCCAACGCGGCCCGACAGGCCGAAATCACCCAGGAAATCAGCGAGATCGTCGGTGGCGCCAGCGCCCTGGCCGACGCGACCGCGGGGAGTGACAAGTAATGACGACCACTGTTGAGACGGCCGCCGCCACGGGCCGCGTCGCCCGGGTGATCGGCCCGGTCGTCGACGTGGAGTTCCCCGTCGACGCGATGCCGGACATCTACAACGCGCTGACCGTCGAGGTCGCCGACCCGGCCGAGGCCGGCGCCAAGAAGACGCTGACCCTCGAGGTCGCCCAGCACCTGGGTGACGGCCTGGTCCGCGCGATCTCGATGCAGCCCACCGACGGTCTGGTCCGCCAGGCCGCGGTGACCAACACGGGCGAGGGCATCACCGTCCCCGTCGGTGAGGTCACCAAGGGCAAGGTCTTCAACACCCTCGGCGAGATCCTCAACAAGCCCGAGGCGGCTGCCGAGGTCACCGAGCGCTGGCCCATCCACCGCAAGGCCCCCGGCTTCGACCAGCTCGAGTCCAAGACCGAGATGTTCGAGACCGGCGTCAAGGTCATCGACCTGCTGACCCCGTACGTCAAGGGCGGCAAGATCGGTCTGTTCGGTGGTGCCGGTGTCGGCAAGACCGTTCTGATCCAGGAAATGATCTACCGCGTCGCCAACAACCACGACGGTGTGTCGGTGTTCGCGGGCGTCGGTGAGCGTACCCGTGAGGGCAACGACCTCATCGAGGAGATGACGGAGTCCGGCGTCATCGACAAGACCGCGCTGGTCTTCGGTCAGATGGACGAGCCCCCGGGCACCCGTCTGCGGGTCGCGCTGGCCGGTCTGACGATGGCGGAGTACTTCCGTGACGTCCAGAAGCAGGACGTCCTCTTCTTCATCGACAACATCTTCCGGTACACCCAGGCGGGTTCCGAGGTGTCCACCCTGCTGGGCCGCATGCCCTCCGCGGTGGGTTACCAGCCGAACCTGGCGGACGAGATGGGCCTCCTCCAGGAGCGCATCACCTCGACCCGTGGTCACTCGATCACCTCGATGCAGGCGATCTACGTCCCCGCGGACGACCTGACCGACCCGGCGCCGGCCACCACCTTCGCGCACCTGGACGCCACGACCGTTCTGTCGCGTCCGATCTCGGAGAAGGGCATCTACCCGGCGGTGGACCCGCTGGACTCGACGTCCCGCATCCTGGACCCGCGCTACATCACGCAGGAGCACTACGACTGCGCGTCGCGTGTGAAGACGATCCTGCAGAAGTACAAGGACCTGCAGGACATCATCGCGATTCTCGGTATCGACGAGCTGGGCGAGGAGGACAAGCTCACCGTCCACCGTGCCCGTCGTATCGAGCGCTTCCTGTCGCAGAACACCCACGTGGCGAAGCAGTTCACCGGTGTCGACGGCTCCGACGTGTCGCTGGACGAGTCCATCGCCGCGTTCAACGCCATCGCCGACGGTGAGTACGACCACTTCCCCGAGCAGGCGTTCTTCATGTGCGGTGGCCTGGAGGACCTCAAGGCCAACGCCAAGGAGCTGGGCGTCTCCTGACCCCGGCTTCCGGATCCGGGGGCGGCCGTGGCCGCCCCCGGGCCCGACGCCCACTAGTATTTGACCCGACATCTGCTGTAACCGGCAGGTGAAGACCCGAGGAGCCATCGTGGCTGAGCTGCACGTCGAGTTGGTCGCCGCGGACCGTCAGGTCTGGTCCGGCGAGGCCAGCCTGGTCGTCGCGCGCACCTCGTCGGGCGACATCGGCGTCATGCCCGGTCACCAGCCGCTGCTCGGCGTGCTGGAGTCCGGTCCGGTGACGATTCGTACGACCGGCGAAGGCGGGGACGGCACGGTCGTCGCCGCGGTGCACGGCGGCTTCATCTCGTTCGCCGACAACAAGCTTTCTCTGCTCGCGGAGATCGCCGAGCTGTCGGACGAGATTGATGTCCAGCGCGCGGAGCGGGCCTTGGAGCGGGCGAAGTCGGAGGCCGACGCGGCCGCCGAGCGCCGCGCCGATGTCCGGCTGCGTGCGGTGGCAGGCGTTCACTGAACCCTGTCACAGACGAGCTTTACCCTCAGCCGCGGGCTGCGCTGGAATTCTCCAGAGCGGTCCGCGGCTGAGCCGATGCAGGTGCGTTTCCCGTATTCGAGGCGAGGAGGTCGGTGGAGATGGTCCTCGCTCTGTGTGTGAGCGCCGCGGTCGTCGTCCTGGTACTACTGGGGCTCTTCGTGTTCGGACTGCGGCGGCGGCTGATCCAGCGGTCCGGCGGCACGTTCGACTGCAGCCTGCGCTGGGACGTGCCCGCCGCGGCGGCCGTCACGGCGGCGGACGGCGAGCCCAGTGGCAAAGGCTGGATCTACGGTGTGGCCCGGTACAGCGGCGACCGTATCGAGTGGTTCCGGGTCTTCTCCTATGCGCCACGCCCGCGGCGCGTCCTGGAGCGGGCCTCCATCGAGGTACTGGAGCGGCGCAGCCCGGAGGGCGAGGAAGAGCTCGCCCTGCTCTCCGACTCCCTCGTCCTCGCCTGCCGGCATCGCGGAACGCGCCTGGAGCTGGCGATGAGCGAGGATGCGCTCACCGGCTTCCTCGCGTGGCTGGAGGCGGCACCGCCCGGACAGAGGGTCAACGTGGCCTGACGACTGTCCGGGTTTTGTGTTTCCGGAGAGCTTTCGGAGGGCTTTTCAGGAGCGGGGTCCGGCGCGCTTCAGTGGGTGCCGCGGCGGGCCGCGCCGAGGCCCAGCTCCTGGGCGAGCACGGCGGCCTGCACCCGGCTGCGCAGCTCCAGCTTGTTCAGCAGCCGGCTGACGTGTGTCTTCACCGTGGCCTCCGCCATCTCCAGGCGCCCCGCGATGTCCGCGTTGGACAGCCCTTCCCCGAGGCAGCCCAGCACCTCGCGCTCCCGGGGCGTGAGCACGTCGAGCGCGGCGGTGTCCGGGGCCGGGCCGGCGGTACGCGGCGCCGCGAACTCCGCGATCAGCCGCCGGGTGACGGCGGGCGCGATGATTCCCTCCCCGGCCGCGACCGTACGGATCGCCGCCAGCAGCGTCGCCGCGTCGCTGGTCTTGAGCAGGAACCCGGCGGCGCCCGCGCGCAGCGCCCCGAAGACGTACTCGTCCAGGTCGAAGGTGGTCAGCACCAGCACGTCGGCCAGCCCCTGCCCGGTGATCTCCCGGGTGGCCGAGACGCCGTCGAGCCGGGGCATCTGTACGTCCATGAGGACCAGGTCGGGGCGGAGCGCGGCGGCCAGCCGTACCGCCTCCTCGCCGTCGGCCGCCTCGCCCGCCACCTCGATGTCGGGCGCCGAGCGCAGGATGAGCACCAGGCCGGCGCGGACGGCCGACTGATCCTCGGCGACCAGGACCCGGACGGGGCGGCGGGTGCGGTCGGTCATGAAGTGTCCTCCTTCTCGTCGGCGGGCAGCGTTGCCCGTACGCGCCATACGTCTCCGTCGGGTGCCGCCTCGAACGTGCCGCCCAGCAGCGCCGCCCGTTCGCCCATCCCGACCAGTCCGGAGCCGGAGCCGGGCGCGCGCGGGCCGGGGCGGCGGCCGTAGGGGCTGGTGACGGCGAGCGACAGGGCGCCGTCGGTCCGGCTCAGGCGTACGGTCACCTCACCGGGCACCGCGTGCTTGAGCGCGTTGGTCACGGACTCCTGGACGATGCGGTACGCGGCGAGCTCCACCGGCGCGGCGAGCGGCGGCCCGCCGGGCGGCCGGTTGTCCGTGAGGGCGAACGTGAGGCCGCTGCCGGCGCCGTGGGCCCGGGCCCGCTCCAGGAGGGCGTCCAGGGCGTCGAGACGGGGCGTGGCGGCGGAGGTCTCCTGGCCGCCGGCGTTCCGCAGCAGGCCGATGAGGCGGCGCATCTCCGCCAGGCCCTGCACGCTGTTCTCGCGGATGACGCCGAGCGCCTCGCGGGTGGCGGCGGGCTCGTCGAGAGCCTGCGCGGCGGTGGCGTGCAGGGCGATGGCGGAGAGGTGGTTCGCGACCATGTCGTGCAGCTCGCGGGCCATCCGGGCGCGTTCGGCGAGTACCGCCTCGCGGCGGTCCAGCTCGGCCAGCAGCGCGGTCTGTTCGGCGCGCAGCCGGGCGGCCCGGGCGGCCTCGCGGTGGTTGCGGATGATGACCGCGGTCCAGGCCGGGCCGATCGTGCCGACGCCCACGGCGACGCCGATGAGCAGCGCCTGCGGATCGCGGAGCAGGGCGACGGGCAGCAGCGTGGCGAGGACGGTGGCCAGCACGCAGGCGCGCGGGATGCGGCGGGCCGCGGCGGGGGAGCCGTACATGACGGCCGCGTAGACCACGTCGGTGAACATCAGGACGGTGGCGATCACCGTGCCGGTGAGCACGTCGAGGGTGAGCGCGGCGACGGCGACGGCCAGTGCGGTACCGGGCGCGGTGCGGCGCAGCAGCTCGGCGCCGGCCATCGCGGCGAGGGCGAGCAACGCGAGCCGCGCGGACAGGCCGAACAGCGGCGGGCCGCCGTGCAGTCCGAGGAACCACAGCAGGACGCCGCCGAGCAGGCCGGAGGCCGCGATGAGGACGTCGTCGCGGTGCGGGCGGCCGGGGGCGCTGAAGGGGCTCACCAGGCCATCCAACAACGCCGCCGCGCCCCGGACCTCCCCATCGGCGACGATCCGCCGCGGGCGCCGGGTACATCGAAGGATGCAGTACGGGATCGTCATGCGCGACGACGAAAGGGACGTACGCGGCGGTGAGGCTGGAGGGGAGCGAAGGGAGCGCGCCGTGATCGTGACGCTGGTCGTGCTGTGCGAGGTCGGGTTCTGGGTGCTGCTGGCCGTGGGGCTGGCGCTGCGCTATCTGGCGCGGCTGCCGCGCACCGGGGCGGCCGTACTGCTGATGGAGCCGCTGCTGGAGCTGGTCCTGCTCGTCGTGACGGTGCTCGACCTGCGCAACGGTGCGCAGGCGGACTGGAAACACGGGCTGGCCGCGGTCTACATCGGCTTCACGGTGGCCTACGGCCATTACACGATCCGGTGGGCGGACGGGCAGTTCGCGTACCGCTTCGCGGGCGGGCCGAAGCCGCCGGGGCCCGGCTACGGCCGGGCGCGCGCGGTCCATGAGTGGAAGCTGTGGCTGCGTACGGTCGTGGCGGCGGCGGTGGCGGCCGGACTGCTGCAGGCCGCGGTCTGGTACGTGGGGGACGGCGACACCGCGTCCCTGCGGATGTGGCAGACCGGCGTGGCCCGCGCCGTGGGGATCCACGGGCTGATCGCGCTCACGTACACGATCTGGCCCAAGCAGCCGAAGAAGACCGGGCAGGACCCGTCCGGGACCGTCACGGGGGAGCGGCCCCGGACCCTGACCAAGCCCTGATCAGCGCCGATCCCCGACGCTCAGCGCTCGCCGCCCGGTACCCACAGCACGTCGCCGAGCTCCTTGTTCGCCGTTCGCGCGAGGATGAAGAGCAGGTCGGAGAGGCGGTTCAGGTAGGTGGCGGTGAGGGGGTTCATGGTCTCGCCGTGCGCCTCCAGGGCCGCCCACGTGGACCGCTCGGCGCGGCGTACGACCGTGCACGCCTGGTGGAGCAGGGCCGCGCCGGGCGTGCCGCCGGGCAGGATGAAGCTGCGCAGCTTCTCCAGCGGCTCCAGGAAGCGGTCGCAGTCCTCCTCCAGCTTGTCGATGTAGCTCTGCTCGACCCGCAGCGGCGGGAACTCCGGGTTCTCCACGACCGGCGTCGAGAGGTCGGCGCCCACGTCGAAGAGGTCGTTCTGGACGCGGACGAGGACCTTGACGACCTCCTCGGAGAGGTCGCCGAGGGCGATGGCGCTGCCGATGACGGCGTTGGCCTCGTTGGCGTCGGCGTAGGCCGCGATCCGCAGATCGGTCTTGGCGGTCCGGCTCATGTCGCCCAGGGCGGTGGTGCCCTGGTCGCCGGTGCGGGTGTAGATGCGCGTCAGATTGACCATTCCGTCAGCGTAGTTATGCCCCGGCCTCGCGGGAGCCACGTGTGCCGACCGTCACGGCGAGCCCCCTACGATGCAAGTAATGGACCGAGGACCCGGTGAGCGGACGGGTCCTCAATTACTCGGTATGAAGCGCCGAATGAGGCCCTTGGGGGCTGGGCTCGTGTGATGTCCGTCATGTGAGACGTGACGCGCATCTCCAAGTCTCCAAAAGGCGGCGAACGAGCGCTAACGTCGCTCGGAAGAAGCCGTGAAGTGCACAGGTGTGAGGGGTCATTCAGTGGCAAAGAAGCTCGCCGTCATCGGGGCCGGACTCATGGGGTCCGGTATCGCGCAGGTCTCCGCCCAGGCGGGCTGGGACGTGACCCTCCGGGACGTCACCGACGGCGCGCTGGCCCGCGGCAAGGCCGGTATCGAGGCGTCGTACGAGAAGTTCGTCGCCAAGGGCAAGCTGGACGCGGCCGCCGCCGAGCAGGCGCTGGCCCGCATCATCACCACCACCGATCTGGAGGCGGCGGCCGACGCCGACATCGTCGTCGAGGCCGTCTTCGAGAAGATCGAGGTCAAGCGGGAGATCTTCCAGACGCTGGACAAGCTGGTCGGCGAGGACGCGGTACTGGCCTCCAACACCTCCGCCATCCCGATCACCAAGATCGCGGCGGCCACCGCCCGCCCCGAGCGGGTCGTGGGCACGCATTTCTTCTCGCCGGTGCCGATGATGCAGCTGTGCGAGCTGGTGCGCGGTTACAAGACCAGCGACGAAACGCTCGCCGCCGCGCGGGAGTTCGCCGAATCGGTCGGTAAGACCTGCATCGTCGTCAATCGCGATGTGGCCGGTTTTGTCACCACGCGCCTGATCTCCGCGCTGGTCGTCGAGGCCGCGAAGCTGTACGAGTCGGGCGTGGCCACCGCCGAGGACATCGACACCGCCTGCAAGCTGGGCTTCGGTCACGCGATGGGCCCCCTGGCCACCGCCGACCTCACCGGCGTCGACATCCTCCTGCACGCCACCGAGAACATCTACACCGAATCGCAGGACGAGAAGTTCGCGCCGCCGGAGCTCATGCGCCGCATGGTGGACGCCGGCGATATCGGCCGCAAGAGCGGGCAGGGATTCTACGAGCACTGAGGAACCGGTTCGCGGCACACCCGTTCAGGCGTCACTCCCGGGAGTGATTTCGGTATCGGTTCGCTTACAGGCGGCAACTTCGTCGCGTGAGGGGCAGTCAGTTCTGTAGACGCAAAAACATTTCTCGCATCACCACGGGGAGCGCATATGCACATCAAGGGCGACCACGCCGAGCTGGTCGTCGGGGGCCGCCTCGACGTCCGCAGCGCGGCGGACGCCCGTACGGCCCTGCACGTCGCCGTCGACTCCGGTTGCGGCGATCTCGTGCTGGACCTGACCGAGCTGGATTCCTGGGACGCCACCGGGCTCGGCGTGATCATGGGAGCGCACCGCCGCGCGGGCCGGGTGAACCGCCGGCTCGTGCTGCGCGGAGTGCCGCCCCAGATGCAGCGCCTGCTGGTGGCCACACGGTTGCACCGTATTCTGGCCATTGAGGGCGGCCTTGAAGCGGAGTCGCTGCCCCGCGTCTGAGGCCCGCGTGACCTGCGGGGGACCGCGCGGCCGCCGGTAACTGAGAGGCGCAAGCGGTACATATGGCGCTGATCCTCGCGAATCCGTGACGTACCGGGCAGGGCAGGGCCCCGGCGCATCGTAGATACTGTCGGAAGGCTTAATGTTCGGTTCTCGTCGCGCCCCGAGCGGCGGCGGTGGACACCGGACCAGAAGCGGCGGCCGGGGCCCCCGCCCCGGCCCGGTCGGGGAGTGCGGACGGCCGGAGGAGCAGTCGGCACGCCACGCATCTGGGGGGCTTGAGTCCATGGATCCGCACAACGGCCGGCGGCCGGAGGAGCACAGCGCGCAGGACCATCCTGCCGACCCGCTGCCGTCCGGCGCCGACAGCCCGCAGTTCGTGCCGGACGGCCCGGTCCGTACCGCGCGGCTGGTCACCGGCGACTATCTGCTCACCGTCAATCCCGTCGACGGCAGCGAGATCGAGCCGACGCCGCCGGGCGAGGAGCCGGGCACGCCGCAGAAGCACTCGCCCAAGGAGCGCGCCGAGCGGGCCCGCGCGCTGAGCGCCCCGCCGGTGCCGCCCGGCGGCCTCGGCCACCCCGTGGACCGGCTCCCGCTGCTGGAGCGCCAGGAGGAGACCGAGCGGCTGACCCGGCTGCTCACCCGCGGCCGCTCCGTACGCCTCACCGGCCCCTCCGGCGCGGGCCGCTCCCGGCTCCTGGACGCCGTCGCCGCAGGCTGCGCCGGTCTCGCGCCCGACGGCGTCGTCCGGCTCTCCGGATACCGCCGCACGGCCACCGACCTGATGTACGACCTGTTCGGCGCCGTGTACCGCGCGCCGCACTACCGCCCCGGCCGCCCCGAGCTGCTCGCCGCGCTGGCCGGCGTCGGCGCCGTGGTGGTCGTGGACGACCTGGAGTTCGGCGGCGACGCGCTGGAGGAGCTGCTGGCCGCCACCCCCGAGTGCGCCTTCCTGCTCTCGGCCACCCCCGACGTGCCCGCGCCCTCGGCCGCCTCGCACATCGAAGAGGTCTTCGTCGCGGGCCTCGGCCGCGCCGCCTGCCAGGAGCTGCTGGAGCGCGCTGCGGGCCGGCCGCTGACCGACGAGGAGGCCGCCTGGGCGGGCGACCTGTGGTTCGAGTCCGAGGGGCTGCCGCTGCGCTTCCTGCAGGCCGGCGCGGTCCTGCGGCAGCGCGACCGGAGCAGCGCGGACGCGGCCGCCGACGCGGCGGCCGCCGAGGCCGCGGGGGACGGCGCGGCGGGTGACGGCACTCCGGACGGCGCCGCTTCCGAGGATGGCGCCGCGTCCGAGGGCGGCGCCGCGTCCGAAGGCACGGACGGTGCCGATGACGCGGCCGGGACTCAGCCGCCGCTCCCCGGCATCCCCCAGGCCGCCTCCTTCGCCGCGATGATCGCGGAGCGGCTCTCGCCGGCCGCGCAGGACGCGCTGCGGCTGGCCGTCGCCCTCGGCGGCGACCTCCCGCACCCCACCCACCTGCCCGCGCTCTTCAAGGACGCCCGCGCGGACGCCGCCCTCGGCGATCTGCTGGCCTGCGGGCTGATCAGCCCGGCCGGTACCCACTACCGCCTCGCGGCGACCGTCCTGGACCAGCTCACCGCCGCCGGGTACGCCGAGGGCGGGGCCGGCCACGCGCACGCGGCGGCCCAGCACTACTCCTGGTGGGCCGGGCACCACTCGGTCACTCCCGAGCGGGCCGCGGCCGAGGCCGACGCGCTGCTCGCCGTGATGGCCCGGCTCACCGCGAGCCGGGAGTCCGGGCACGCCAGCGCCGCCGTGCTGCTCGCCCGTACGGCCGCCCCCGCGTTCGCCGCTGCCCTGCAGTGGAACGCCTGGGAGCGCAGCCTGCGGTACGGCCAGGAGGCCGCCAGGGTCGCCGGCGAGGTCGGCGAAGAGGCGTACTTCCACCACGAGTTGGGCGTCCTCGCGCTCTGCCTGGGCCACCTGGACAAGGCGCGCGCCGAGCTGGAGGCGTCCATAGGGCTGCGCGGCGCGCTCGCCGACCGGCGCGGCGCCGTCGCGGGGCGGCGCGCCCTCGCCCTGGTCGCCGACCGCACCGGCGTCCCCGTGTCCCCGGAGATCACCGGGGCCGGGGTGACGGCCGCGGGCGAGGAGATCCCGCACACGGGGACCGACGAGTCCGCCTCGCCGCCCGGGTCGCCGACCGCGATCACCACGCCGATGCCGCAGGTGGACGAGAGCGCGGCGACCGTGGTGACCCCCGTGGTGAGCACCGCGGCGGGCCCGGCGGGCGCGAAGAAGAAGCGCGCCGCGGGGCTCACCGGCGCGCGCCGCAAGATGGCCGCGGCCGGCGCGGGCGCGCTGCTGGCCGCCGTTCTCGGCACGATCGTCACGCTCGGCGCCACCTCCGGCGGCGACGCCCCGGCGGACAAGGTCAAGTCCGGCCAGTCCGCCGAGGAGAGCAAGGACAGCGACGGCCTGACCGCCGACGAGCCGACCCAGGACGCGACCGGCCCGGGGGCCTGGGACAGCAGTACGGGCGCGCGGACCGGCGTGCCCGCCACGTCCGGCAGCGCACGCCCCGACGATCCGGCCACCGGTCCGCAGCCCGGCAGCCCCGGCTCCACGCAGCCGACCGGCCGGCCGACGGACTCGGGCAATCCGACGACGCCGTCCGGCAAGCCGACCGGCTCGACCAAGCCGCCGACGAGCAGGCCCACGACGCCGACGACACCGCCCGAGCCGACGGACGAGCCGAGCACGCCGACCCAGGACCCGGACCCGACCACGTCCGAGCCGACGCCCGGTACCTCGGACTCCCCGTCGCAGTCCGAGGGCGACCCGTCCGCGAGCAGCCCGATGAGCGACGGAACGGGCAGCGGGACCGCGTCCGACCCGTCTGAGCCGACCGCCTGACCGGCCCGTACCGCCGTACATGTAGCACCGGCCCGCCCGCGGAACGTCTCGCGGGCGGGCCGGTGCCTACGCACGGGCGGTGGGGCGCCTCAGAACAGCCGCAGCTTGTCGTCCTCGATGCCGCGCAGCGCGTCGTAGTCCAGGACGACACAGCCGATGCCGCGGTCGGTGGCCAGCACCCGGGCCTGCGGCTTGATGTCCTGGGCCGCGAACACGCCCTTCACCGGGGCCAAGTGCGGGTCACGGTTGAGGAGTTCGAGGTAACGGGTGAGCTGCTCGACGCCGTCGATCTCACCGCGCCGCTTGATCTCCACGGCGACCGTCGCACCGTCCGCATCCCGGCACAGGATGTCCACCGGGCCGATCGCGGTGGGGTATTCACGCCGAATCAGGGAGTACCCCTCACCGAGCGTGTCGATCCGGTCGGCGAGCAGCTCCTGGAGGTGCGCCTCCACGCCGTCCTTGATGAGACCCGGGTCCACGCCGAGCTCGTGGGAGGAGTCGTGCATGATCTCCTCCATCGTGATGATGAGCTTCTCGCCGCCCTTGTTCTCCACGGTCCACACGTCGCCGTCGCCGCCCTTGAGGGTGCACGGCGGGGACATCCAGTTGAGCGGTTTGTAGGCCCTGTCGTCAGCGTGGATGGAGACGCTGCCGTCTGCCTTGACCAGGATCAGACGGGGAGCGGAGGGCAGGTGGGCGGTGAGCCGGCCGGCGTAGTCCACGGAGCAGCGGGCGATGACGAGACGCATGGTGCGCCACGCTACTCGACGCCGGGTGGTCCACGCGATTCGCCCATGGGCGTACGCGGTGTACTCGTACGAACGCCGGATCCGGGGCGGGGCGACGTTGCGGGGGAAACCCCCGCAGCTCCGGCGGGTTCGCGTGGCCGGTTGTGTGCGCAATCTCCTGGTGCGGGCAAGAAAGGCGGAATACCGTTGACGCGGGGGGTCGTGACGCGGACACGCTGCGTGGCGATCCCTCGTACTGTCCCTGAGGCTCCGCCCCTTATGGAGCCGCGAGAGGAGAACCTCATGTCGCTCGACGTCTCACCGGCCCTCCTCGAACAGGCCGAGCGAGGCGAGGTCGACGAAGCCGCATTTGTCGACTGCGTCCGGACCTCTCTGCCCTATGCATGGGAGATGATCAGCTCGCTGGTGGCCCGCCTGAAGGTGGACGGCGGGGAGTTCGCCGACAACCTGACCCCGCCGCCCGATGAGCAGGCGCGCGGCCAGCTGCTGCGAGCACTGGCGAGTGACGCGATACGCGGGTCGCTCGAACGGTACTTCGGTGTGCGGCTGGCGTTCCAGAACTGTCACCGGGTCGCGGTCTTCCCGCTCGACCCGTCGGCGGACGATCGCCTGGCCCGCTTCACCTCCGTGCGCGGCCAGCTGCTGAACCAGTCGCCCGAACTGCGCGACTGCTGATCGGAGTTGCCGCCGCCGACGTGCTCGGGATGTGATGCCGGAGCGGCGTCAGCACGCGAGCGGCGGCATCGGCAACGGTCCGCCGGCGGGGCTCTCGGGCCCCGTCGGCGGACGGACCGCCCGTCGGGCACATGAAGGTTCTCTCCGGACCCCCCGGCCCCCGGGGTCCTCTCGCCCGGGCCATCGGCCCAGCGGCATCGGGACAGCGGCACTCAAGGGCAGTCGTACTCGCCGCACTCATGACAGCGGCTTTCAGAGCAGCATCGGCAGTACCTCTTTGCCCAGCCGGCGGATGTTCTCCTCCGTCGTGGCGAGGTCGCCGGACCCCTCCACCAACAGCGCGTGGCGCCTGATGCCTGTCTTTTCCGCCGTCGCGGCGATCCGGTCCGCGCAGTCCTCCGGCGTCCCGACCGGGTGCAGCCCGCAGAGCAGCTCGGTATAGGCCAGCGGGTCCCGCATGGCACGGCGCCGGCCGTCGACCGTGACATGGGCCGCGAGCCCCTGGCGCAGCCAGCCGGGCATCGACTTCAGCAGCGTCTCTCTGGCGTCCTGCCGGGCGTCGGCGATCTGCAGCACGCCCGCCGAGACATGGCCGACCGCCGCGACCTCGTCCGGATCCCGCCCCGCGGCCAGCGCCGTGCGCCGCCAGCAGGCGACCATCTCGGCCTTTTCCTCGTCCCCCGAGTGCATCCCGAGCAGCATGGGCAGGCCGCGCTCGGCCGCCAGCCGCACGGAGCGGGTGGAAGTGCAGGCCACCACCACCGGTGGGCCGTCCCGCCCGGCCGGCTCCTCGGCGGGCCGTGGCACCACCGCCACGTCCCGGAAGGCGTACCGCGCACCGGACGCCCCGACGCGCGGCTCGCGCAGCCAGCGCAGCAGCAGGTCCAGGGACTCCGGAAACCCTTCCTCGAACGCCGCGAGGCCGCACCCGAAGACCTCCAGGTCCACCCAGGGCCCGCCCCGCCCGACGCCGAGCGTGAACCGCCCGCCGGACGTCAGATGCAGCAGCGCCGCCTGCTCACCGACCGCGACCGGATGCGCGGACGGCAGGACGGTCACGGCCGTGCCGACTCCGATGCGGTGCGTACGCCCCAGCAGCTGTGCTGCCAGGGTCACGGCCGACGGGCAGATGCCGTACGGCACGAAATGGTGCTCGGCCACCCAGACGTCGTCGAGACCGGCCTCCTCGGCCACCTCGGCCGACCGGACGGCCCGGTGCAGTGTCTCCCCCTCGCCCTGGCCCGGAAACTGGGCGGCCAGGATAAAAGCCCCAACGCGCATCGCTCTTCTGCCTCCTCGCAGCCGACGCGACATCCCCCTTACAGGCAACAACGGCTGACACGTGCCAAGGGCACGGCTCCCGCCGAAGTTTCCTGATGATCGCAGCATTGCGACGGAGGGTCCGGGACTCCGGCCGGTCGTCGTAGTCTGGTGACAGCCCGTTACTCCCCCCGAGAAGTCCCGAGGTGCCCAGTGTCCCCCCGTCGAAACCGTCCGCGCGGCGGTGAGAACCCTTCGGATCGCGTGGGTGGCCCGCGCTACGGACTGGAGCGTACGGAGGAGTGGCGCGGCGAGGAGTGGTACGTACGGCAGATCGGCGGCGGCGCGGCGGCCAAGCACTACCGCTGCCCGGGCTGTGACCAGGAGATCCCGCCCGGCGTGCCGCACGTGGTGGCCTGGCCGCAGCACAGCGACGGCGACGACCGGCGGCACTGGCACAAGGCGTGCTGGAACGCACGGGACCGCCGGAGCGCCCGGCTCCAGCGGTCCCGGAACGCGCCCCGATACTGACCCCGGGACGCGCGCTTTTCGGACTCCCTGCGGCTACTAGACGTCCCGCTGGTGCAGCGCCACGAAGGCGCCGCCGAGGACGACGGCCGTCAGCCCCGTCACGATCCACAGCGGGTCCCAGCCCGAGGGTCCGGACGCGGCGACGGCATTGCTGTACATCACACCGAGCTGGCTCGGGATGGAATACTCGAACAGGAAGTCCCGCAGATCCTGCAGGCTCTCCGCCATCATGAACAGCGCCAGCACCAGCGGCAGCAGCACCAGGCCGATCATGATCGTGATGGCGCCCGCCGAGTGCCGGAGCAGCGCGCCGACGGACAGCGCGAGCAGGCCGAGCATCGCGACGTAGAGGCTCACGCCGACCGTCGCCTTGAACCACTCCGAGCCGCTCGGTGTGGCGCCGCCCTGGCCGCTGAGCAGGCCGGTCTCGATCAGCGCGACCAGCGTCGTGGTGACCGCGGTGACCACGAAGGACAGCACGAAGAAGACGATCGCCTTCGCGGCGAGCACCCGCGCCCGGCTGGGGCAGGCGGTCAGCGTCGTACGGATCATGCCGGTGCCGTACTCGGAGGAGACGCACAGCACGCCCAGCGTGATCACGCACATCAGGCCGAGCAGCATGCCGAACATGCCGAAGCCCAGCGGTGAGGCGCCGCGCAGGTCGGTGCCGCTCGCGGAGATGCCGAAGCCGGTGAGCGTGCCGACGCCGAGCACGAGGACGATCATCACGCCGAGCGTCCACACGGTGGAGCGGACCGACTTGATCTTCGTCCACTCCGAGGCCAGCGCATGCCCCAGGTGCGTCCGCCGCACCGGTATGGGCGAGACATAACCGCCCCCGGAGTACTGCGCCTGCGGGGGAGCGGTGGCGTACGCGGGCTGCTGCTGGGGCTGCTGAGCGGGCGCCTGCTGCGACTGGGGCTGTGCCTGCTGCTGCGGCTGTGCGCCCGGCTGCGGCCCGCCGGCCCGCGGTCCGACGGCGTTCAGCATCATCGTGCCCTCGTCCTGGCGGGGCGGCTGCGGCTGCTGTGGCTGCTGCGGCTGGTCGGGGCTGGTCATCGGGCGTCCTCGCTGTGCTGCTGGGTCGGGTCGGCGGGGGCGGCGTGCTGCTGGGGCTGTGTCTGCGGCTGCTGGGGCGGCGCCGGGGGCGCTCCGTACGGACCGGGGACCGGCGCGCCCTGCGGCTGCGCTCCGTACGGGCCGGGCTGTCCGGCGTACGGACCGGGCGCCCCGCCCTGCGGCCCGTACGCGCCCGCGTACGGATCACCCGCGTACCCCTGCGGCGGCAGCCCACCGGGCACCCCACCAGGCACGACGCCAGGTACCCCACCGGGCACGACGCCCGGCACCGCCTGCGGCGGGACCGCCGAGCGGTAGTCCACCGCGCCCTGCGTCAGCTGCATGTACGCCTCTTCCAGGGACGCCTGGTGCGGCGACAGCTCCCACAGCCGGACCCCGGCCTCGTGCGCCAGGTCGCTGATCCGCGGCAGCGCCAGCCCGGTGACGCGCAGCGCCCCGTCCGGCTCCGGCGTGACCTGGCCGCCCGCCTCGCTCAGCGCGGAGGTCAGCTTCTCGCCCTGCGCGGGCTCGGTGTCGGGCGTGCGGACACGCGCGAAGCCGGCCGAGTTGGCGGCGATGAAGTCCTTGACGTTCATGTCGGCGAGCAGCTGCCCGCGGCCGATCACGATCAGGTGCTCGGCCGTCAGCGCCATCTCGCTCATCAGGTGCGAGGAGACGAAGACCGTACGGCCCTCCGAAGCGAGCTGCTTCATGAGGTTGCGGACCCACAGGATGCCCTCCGGGTCCAGGCCGTTGACCGGCTCGTCGAAGAGCAGCACCTGCGGGTCGCCGAGCATCGCGGCGGCGATGCCGAGCCGCTGTCCCATGCCCAGCGAGAAGCCCTTGGACCGCTTTCTCGCCACGTCCTGCAGGCCGACCAGGCCCAGCACCTCGTCCACCCGGCTCGCCGGGATCCCGGAGAGCTGCGCCAGCGACAGCAGGTGCTGGCGGGCGCTGCGGCCGCCGTGCACGGCCTTCGCGTCGAGCAGCGCGCCCACCTGGCGCGGCGCGTTCGGGAGCTTGCGGAAGGGGTGGCCGCCGATCGTCACATGCCCCGAGGTCGGGGTGTCCAGCCCCAGGATCATCCGCATCGTGGTGGACTTCCCGGACCCGTTGGGTCCCAGGAAGCCGGTGACGGTCCCCGGCCGTACTTGGAACGACAGGTTGTGCACGGCCGTCTTGGCGCCGTAGCGCTTCGTCAGGCCGACTGCCTCGATCATTCTCCGCCCCTCGCGAGATGGTGTCGGGGCACGGCATGCCGAAATCACCTCATGCCCCCGTGAGGGTTAGGAGGCTATCGAGCCATTGACGGTTCCGCTCAATCCCCGCGTGTCGGTGACCGGCGAAGACCTGCTTCGCCCCCGATGGGCGGCAGGTCGTCGTACGTCCGGACCTCCGCCGCCTCGTCCATATACGGGGCGAACTCCTCCTGCGGCAGCACCCGGCCCTCCGCGCGGAAGATCTGCCGCGCCTCCGACCGCACCGCGCCGTCCGCGGAGGCCCGCGCCACCCACGCCTCCGGGTCGGGCCCGAGGATCCGCCGCAGCGCGGCCGACCCGGCCAGCAGCGCGGCGAGCAGCGCCGGCTGCGGCCCGGCGGGGCGCGGCCCGCCGTCCGGCCCCGCCAGTACGCCGTGCCGGCTGACGTACAGGTACGCGCCGCTCAGCCGCTCCCCGGACGGCAGCGTCATGGGGAACCGGTCGCCGGGCAGCAGGACGCGGTGGTAGTTGGCCTCCGTGGCGTCCACGACCGCCAGTTGCGCGGCGTCCAGCCACCCCGCCACGAGCGTCACTTCGGAGTGCGGGTCGGTGAACGGCGCGGCGGCCACGTAACCCGGCGTACCGATGTGCGCCGAGCTGCCCACACCGATGCCGCGCAGGCGTACCGGGACCATCGGAACGGCAGCGGGGACTTCGCGCCGGGTGAGCTTGTACGAGACCTGCGCGGGGCAGGCGTTGGAGCCGACGGCGAGGACGGGGTGGCGCTGCCCGGCGGGCGGCAGGCCGCGGGCGCGCAGTACGTCGTCGAGGGTGCGGTCCGGGTCCGGGCCGAGCCGCCAGCCGCCGACCCGGTGCGGGCCGGGGACCGCGGTGAGCGGCAGCAGCGTCCCGCCGTCCAGCAGCGCGGGCGCCGTCACCGGCCGCCCCGGATACGTCAGCGGCTCCAGGGCCGGGACGGGCCCGAGCCCCGGCGCTCCCGCGGGCAGCACTACGCGTCCCGCTTCTTCAGGAAGAGATACCCGGCGATCAGCGCGGCGATGACCCACAGAGCCATGATGCCGAGCCCCCCCCACGGGCCGTACGGGACGTCGTCGCCGGTGGTCACCACCTTCATGACCTTCTGGCCCGCCTGGTCGGGGAGGTACCGGCCGAGCTTCCGGGTGGCCGAGACGGCGCCGAGGATGTTGGAGATCAGGAAGAAGAACGGCATCAGGATGCCCAGCGAGAGCATCGGACTGCGCAGCGCCGCGGCCACGCCCATGGAGAACAGCGCGATCAGCGTCATGTAGAGCGCGCCGCCGAAGACCGCGCGCAGCACGCCCGGGTCGCCCAGCCCCACGCGGAGGTCGGGGCCCAGCATGGCCTGGCCGACGGAGAAGGCGACGAAGCTGGTCACCAGGGACACGACGAACGCGAGCAGGGTGGCCACCGCGATCTTGCTGAAGAGGAAGGCGCCGCGCTGCGGCACGGCGGCCAGCGAAGTGCGGATCATGCCGGTGCTGTACTCGTTGGAGACCACCAGCACCCCGAAGACGATCATCGCGAGCTGGCCCAGGCCCATCCCGGCGAAGGCCGTGCTGGTGGCGTCGAAGGTGATCCGCTCGCGGACCGGCATGGACTCGAAGTCGTTCTTGACGAGCAGACAGAGCGCCGCGCCCATGACGACCGTGACGACCACGGCGATGCCCAGCGTCCACACCGTGGAGCGCACCGACCTGATCTTGGTCCATTCCGAGGTGAGGACCTGGGAGGCCAATGCCATCGTCAGCGCCCCTTCTTCCGCTGCCAGTCGGCGCCCCAGCCGCCGGCCGACGCGGGGGGAGGCGGAGGCGGGGGCGGGCCCC
>NZ_NHSG01000337.1:0-3959 GCF_020024005.1 Streptomyces purpurogeneiscleroticus | reverse complement strand
CCACCCGCCCCTGCGCCGAGCGCCGCGCCGCCCTGGCGGGGCGATGTCACCATTCCCTAAGGGCCTAACTACCTTCGGACTTAACTACCTCTTGCTCGCCGGGAGCCGCGTCCACGTCTCCCGGGAGCCACGGTCATGCCGACTTCGCAGGATTCGCAGTGAACCCGCCGGCGCCCTGCTGGAGGCCAAGCGTCTTCTCGTCCGCACTGGACGGCCCGCCACGGCCGTCGCCGAGCGCCGCGACCTCACCGGTGTCCCGGCTCCTTCCGCCCAACGCGCCGCTGAGGCTCGCACCTTCCGCACTCGCGCCGCCGACACTGCACCGCCGCCCGTCGAGGCTTGTACGGGATTACATAATTACGTAATCTATTGATTATGGATCTGGAAGAGCGCGTTGCCGAGCTCGAACGGCGCATGGCGGAGCTGGAGAACGCAGGCCCGGTCGCGCCCGCCGTGGGGGAAGGCGACTTCTGGGCTCTCGACGCACTGAAGGCGCGTCACCCGGTGACGCAGGAGGCGGACGGCGCCGTCCTGTTCACCGGAGCGGTGCGGGTGCCGACAGGCCATCGGTACGAGTGGCAGTACGGCCTCCTCACGGAGACGCTGTTCGAGGACGATTGGCCCGACGCGGCCGAGTCGTTCGCCGCGCTCGGCAACCCCGTACGACTGCGACTGCTGCGAGAGATCCTGGGCGGCCTGCGCACCGCCGCCGAACTGGCCGCGCTCGAAGACGTCGGCACGACCGGCCAGATCTACCACCACCTGCGCCAACTCACCGGCGCGGGCTGGCTGCACACCACCGAGCGCGGCCGATACGAAGTTCCTGCCGGCCGGGTGGTGCCACTGCTCGTGGTGCTCACGGCCGCGCGCCCGGTGACCTGACCGTTTTCTGTACGAGGGGGAAGTAATGTCTGTAGCCCGACGCAAGATCGCTGCGAGGATCCAGCATGCGCTGTGGCTGATCTTTTTTGTTCAGATCGCCGCCGGATTCTTCGTGGACCTGCCGTACAACTACTGGTTGAGCTGGCTGCCCGCGCTCGGTGCGATCGCCGTCAGCCTGATGACCTCCCGCTCCGTCCGCCGGCGGATCGAGACGGAGCCCCCGGCGCCGGTCGAGGTCGCGCCCCCGGTCACCGGCCGCTGGTCCGCCCTCAACAGCCCTGCCGACAAGGTGCCGAGCCACGGGACGCACAACCTCGCGCAGACCTACGCCATCGACATCGTGGCCGAGCCGGAGAAGGGGCCCGCTCGCCCCGACCCCGTCTGGTTCTGGCCCGTCGCCCACCGAAACCAGGCATACCCCGCCTTCGGGGCGCCCCTGCACGCGGTGGCCGATGCCACCGTCGCTCACGCCGAGGACGGCCAGCGCGACCACCTCAGCCGCAGCTCCCTTGCCGGGGTGCTGTACTTCTGGCTGATCGAGGGCGTCGGCAGGACGCTCGGCGGGGCCCGCCGCATCGTCGGCAACCACATCGTCCTCGACCTGGGCGACGGGACCTACGCCCTGTATGCGCACGTCCAGCGCGGCTCGCTCGAGGTCCGGGCGGGCGACAAGGTCGTCGCCGGCCAGGTGCTCGGCCGCTGCGGGAACTCCGGCAACTCCACCCAGCCGCACGTGCACTTCCAGCTGATGGACGGGCCGGACCTGGACACGGCCCGCGGTGTGCCGTTCAGCTGGCGCGGGGTGGGGGTGCCCGCCGGCAACGAGGTGTTCACGGTCGGCGAGGAGGCCGCGGTGCCGGCACCGTCTCGCGGAGCGTGAGCCCGCCAGCGGGTGGGGGCCGGTGATGTTGGCTGCTGTCGTGGGGTGACCAAGCAGCTGTTATGGGCTGGCTAGCAGGTCGGTTGTCGGCTGTCATGGCTTTGGCTGTTCCTGTGTCGTACGCCTTGTCGCCCCGGAGGCACTCCGGCCGCCGCCAAGGCCGGGTCGTCCGGCGACGGGCGGGATACCGTCGACGAGGTCGAGGGTTCCCCTTTTTTCGCGCGCACGCGGGAGTCGTCCACGCGCGCGCGGGTCGTTGGTCGTGCGCGCCCCGAAGGCGCGATGTCCTTCGGGGCGCGCGGCAGGGGTTCCGGTTCAGGCGTTGTAGCCACCGTGGGCGTCCAGTACCGCGCCCGTGACGTATGACGCGGCGGGGCTCGCCAGAAAGGCGATCGCCGCGGCGATCTCTTCGGGGTGACCCATGCGTTGCAGGGACAGCGCGCTGACCAGGGCCTTGAGGGTCTCGGGGCCCGGCCCTTCCATGCCGCCCTCCATCAGTCCGGCCTCCACGACGTTGGCCGTGATGTCCCGGGGCCCGAGGTCCCGTGCGACCCCCATGGTGTACCTCTCGATCCCCGACTTGGTCGCCGCGTAGTCGGCAAGGCCCGGGGCGCCGACCCGGGAGCCCAGTCCGGAACTCACCGTGATGATGCGGCCGCCCGCGCGCAGCACTCGGGAGGCGGCCCGGATGACGGCGATCACGCCGAGGTAGTTGGTGGCGTGCATCCGGTCCAGTGCGGCGGTGTCGGCGTCCGGGTCGTCCACCGTGCGGCCCTGCTCCACCGAGATCGCCGCGTTGTTGACGAGGATGTCCAGGCCGCCGAAGTGCGCGACCACGTCGTCGATCAGCGCCGGCGCCCGACTCATGTCCGCCTGGTCGGACTTGAGGGCGACGGCCTTCGCCCCCTTGCCGCGCACCTCGTCGACGACAGCCTGCGCCTGCTTCTCGGAGCTGACGTAGGTGAAGGCGACGTCGGCGCCCTGCTCGGCCAGCAGTCGTACGGTCGCGGCTCCCAGTCCCCGCGACCCCCCGGTGACCAGGGCGACCTTGCCCGTGAGTGGCTTGCTCATTCTTCTCACCTCGTTGATTGACCCTTCCCGACGGTCGCAACGCTAATTGTTACGACAGCTTGTTGCAACCTTAGTTGTTACGACTGCGCTGTCGTAACATGAAGCGTTGCGGCCGAGAGGAGGAGTTCATGAGTGCCAACAGCAGGTTGACCATTGCCGCCCACGCGCTGGCCTGGATCGGTCTCTACCAGCGCCAGGGCCACGAGGTCGCCACCTCCGAGCAGATCGCGACCAGTGCGAACACCAACCCCGTGGTGATCAGGCGGCTGCTCGGCGAGCTGCGCAGAGCCGGGCTCGTGGAGTCCCGGCGGGGCGTGGGCGCGGGCTGGTCGCTGGCGCGCGAGCTGGAGTCGATGACCCTGCTCGACGTGTACGAGGCAGTGGAACCCGGCCCGCTGTTCGCGATGCACCGCACCACCCCGGACCAGGGATGCGTGGTGGGTTACGGCATCCAGCCGGCCATGCAGGGCATCTACGAGGGCATCGAGGAGACCTTGAGACACGAGCTGGCCCGTGTCACGCTCGCGGACGTACTCCGGGACGTACTCGCGGCACCTCGCTAGCCCCCCCAGGCGGTGCAAGTCCCATGCTCTACGAGCGACACACCTGGCTGCGGTACGCCGACCACTCCCTCGCCCATGAAGCCGGCCCGAGCCCACGGCGGAGCCAACCGGTGCTCGAGCCGGCCCGGCTCGGCGCGCGACAAGGTCAGGCAGCGGTTCGGTCACACGACGGGGGCACCTGGGGACGGGGCACTCCGGGCTGCGCAACACCCGGCCGTTGGTGAACAACCGCTCGCCAGACGCGGTGAGGTGGGCCGGAAGCCAAGCCGCCGCTGTTCGCGCCTCATCTGCCGTGCCGGGAGTATGAGAGCGTGGCTGCCCGGTGAGAAGCGCCTGATGGGGACCGGCGGCGGGCCGGATCGGGGGAGGCCGACAGCTTCTGCACGCTTACTGGCGTGCTGGGCGCAACGCAGTCTGCCTCGGCGGCGCGTGCCAGAGCGGTGAAGTCGATCCGCCGGCGCTCGCCGTGGCGCTCGAGGATCCGCACGTAACGGCGCTTGGTGGGCAGGCCATGCCGGTGTGCATCCGGATGATGGGCGGGAACCGGGTCGGCGGGGGGAGGG
>NZ_NHSG01000336.1:0-39722 GCF_020024005.1 Streptomyces purpurogeneiscleroticus | reverse complement strand
GCGTAGAAGGGGGGCTTGGTCAGCGGGGCGAGGTTGGGCGCGGGCAGGGTGGGGTCGCCGTAGTAGCGGTCGTACACGCTGTCGCCGCGCCCGAAGTCCGCGTCGCGGCCCGCCCGGGCGAAGCCGTTGAAGCGGTCGAGGGTCGCCCGCAGCCGGCCGACGGGCATGCCTGTCTGCGCGGCCAGCTCCTCGACCGTGCCGGCCCGCTTCACGAAGCCGCTCGCCGTCCACTTCTTCGGGAACGGCTGCCCCGGCAGCAGCCCCATGAAGACGTACCGGGCCTTGGAAGTGGCGTCGAGGATCAGCCAGGACGGCACGGTGGAGGCACCGGGCCGGTCGTGCGCATACATCGCGTCGACGAACTCGTGGTACGGCGCTGCCTCGTTGGCGTACCGTGCCCCGGACTGGTCGACGATCACCATGCCGGGGATGCCGCGGTCCGCGACCAGGAAGAACGGCTTCTCGCCGGGCGCCACCACGGACGGCGCGCCCCACACCTTGTCCATCAGGTCGGTCGCCGCGCCCGCCACGACGGCCACTTCGAGGGCGTCCCCGGTCTGGCCCTCGGCCGCCGACGACCACGCGGTGGAGGTGGGCGCGGGGAGGTACTTCTCGCGCAGCCGGCTGCTGTGCGAGAAGCCGCCGGACGCCAGCACGACGCCGCCGGCGGCCCGTACGGTGATCTCCTTGCCCACCCGGCCGAGCCGGACGCCGGTGACCCGGCCGTCCTCGGTCACCAGGCCGGTGAGCGGCGCGGAGAGCCACAGGTCGCCGCCCAGCCGGTCCATCGAGTACCGCATCCGGGCGATCAGCGCCTCGCCGAGCGCCAGCGGCCGGCGGCCGGTGGCCAGGGCCGCGAGCGCGCGCAGCCCGAGCTTCACCGACGTGCGCTTGCCGGCCCAGGTGCGCGCGGCCATGTTGAGGTGGCGGAAGTCGCGGGAGGTGATGGTGAGCCCGTACGTGGGCAGACCCGCGCGGCGCATGGTGGCGCGCAGCTCGGGGCGCAGCTTCGTGAAGTCGAAGACCTCGGGCTCGACGGACCGGCCCTGCGCGAAGCCGCCGAGCCGCTCCGGGTAGTAGTCGCTGTAGCCGGGCGTGTAGACGAAGCGGACGGCGGTGCGGTCGTGGAATTCGCGGACCATGGCCGGGCCGTGGGCGAGGTAGGCGTCCTTGCGCGCGGCCGGTACCCGGTCGCCGACGGTCGCGTCGAGGTAGGCGCGGGCCTTCTCGACGGTGTCGCCGAGGCCCGCGGCGTCGAGGTGGAAGTTGCCCGGTACCCAGATGGCGCCGCCGGAGAGCGCGGTCGAGCCGCCGTACCGGTCGGTCTTCTCGGCCACAAGGACGGTGAGCCCGCGCAGCCGGGCGGTGAGGGCCGCGGCCATTCCGGCGGCGCCGGAGCCGATCACCACGACGTCGTAGGTGTGGTCCCATGAAGGCGTGCGGTGCTCCGGCATCAGAAGGCCCCCACTGCGTAGCGGCTGCGGAAGTACAGCAGCGGGCGGCCGTCCTCGCGCGCGTCCAGGGCGCGCACTTCCGCGGTGACCAGGTAATGGTCGCCGGCCTCGTGCACGGTGCTCAGTGCGCACTCGATGTGTGCCAGGGCGCCGTCGATGCGTACGGTGCCGTGCTCCCCGGTGGACCAGGGCACGCCGGCGAACTTGTCGGGACCGCTGCGGCCCAGCGCGGCGCAGATCTCCCGCTGGTGCCCGGCGAGGATGTTGACGCAGAAGCGGCCGGTCCGCTCGATCACCGGCCAACTCGTGGACGCCTTGCCGACGGCCAGCATGACCAGCGGCGGGTCGAGGGAGAGGGAGGCGAAGGACTGGCAAGCGAAGCCGGCCGGGCGGCCGTCGTCGCCGAGCCCCGCGACGACGGTGATGCCGGTGGCGAACCGGCCCAGGACGTCCCTGAAGCCGGCCGGGTCCACCGCTGTACGCCCGGTCAGCCGTTCCACCGGTGCCCCCAGAAGCTGTCCGCGGTGATCTCCTTGGCGACCCAGGTGGCGGGGTCGACGATCAGCCCGTCCCAGCCGTACTCGACCTGGAAGCCGCCGGGCGCCTGGGCGTAGAAGGAGACCATCCGGTCGTTGGTGTGCCGGCCGAGGGTCGAGGCGATGGGGATGCCCGCGTCGTGCATGCGGTCCAGGCCACGCCCCACGTCGTCCAGCGTCTCCAGCTCGACCATGAAGTGCACGATGCCGGGCGGCAGTTCACCCGGGTACAGGCCGAGGCTGTGGTGGCGCCGGTTGGGGCTGAGGAAGTGCATCAGGTGGAAGTCGCGCTGCTCCTTGGCGGTGGGGACGGCCTGCGGGGGCAGCTTCATGGAGTCGCGGAGCTGGAAGCCGAGGAGGCCCTCGTAGAAGTCCAGGGCCTCCTCGATGTCCGGTACGGGCAGCACGACGTGCCCCAGGCCGAGGTCACCCGTCACGAACCGGTTGCCGTACGGCGTGCCGAGCGGCGTGTGGTCCTGCGCCTGGCCCCAGAAGATCTCCAGGGGGTTGCCGCAGGGGTCCGTGCAGTGGATCAGGCCCTGGACGCGGCGCTCGGCGAGTACGGCGGCATCGGCGGTCTTCACGGCGACGCCCGCCGCTTCCAGTTCCCGCGCCGCGTCCGCGAGCGCGGCGGCGTTCGCGACCTCCCAGCCGGCGGCCTGCAGCCGGTCGGCAGTGCCGCGGACGATGGCGAGGCGGTGGGCGCGGTCGTCGATGCGCAGGTAGAGGGTGTCGTCGTCGGTGCCGGTGGCCTCCACCATGCCGAGGATGTCCAGCGCGTACGTACGCCACTCCTCGAAGCGGGTGGTCTCCACGCGCAGATAGCCGAGAGCACGGATGTCCATGGTCGGTCTCCTTCGGGCGTCAGTGGGAAAAGCATCGGTGGGAAAAGCTGCTGTTCATGGAGAAAAGAAGGCGATCGCGAGGCGGTTGAACTCGTCGGCCTGCTCGGTCTGCGCCCAGTGGCCGCAGTGCGGGAAGACGTGCAGCCGGGCGTCGGGGATGGTCTTCAGGGCCACCAGCGCCCCGTCGAGCGGATTGGTGCGGTCCTCGCGGCCCCAGGTGAGCAGGACGGGCTGGGTGATCCGGTGGGCCTCGCGCCAGAGCATCCAGTCCTCGGCCCAGGCGGGGTTGGCGAAGGCCGCCGCCATCCGGGCGTTGCCGAGCTTCGTCCCGGGGTCGGTGGCCGAGGCCCAGCGCTCCTCGACCAGCTCGTCGGTGACGATGGACTGGTCGTACGCCATGACGCTCAGGAACGCGCGCAGCTGCTCCTTGGTCGGCTCGGGCGCGGCCTGGAATTCGAAGAGCCGCTTGATGCCTTCGGTCGGGTCCGGCGCGAAGAGGTTGAGGGAGATGCCGCCGGGCCCCATCAGCAGCAGCTTGCCGACCTTGTCCGGGTGGTCCAGCGCCATGCGGACGGAGGTGCCGCCGCCGAGCGAGTTGCCGATGAAGTGCGCCTGGGAAATGCCGAGTTCGCCCATCAGCGCCGCGACGGCTCCGGCGCTGTAGCTGAAGTAGTCCCTGTCGAGTTCGGGCTTGGCGGAGCGGCCGAAGCACGGCTGGTCGATCAGCAGGGTGCGGAAGGTACGCGCGAAGACGGGCAGGTTGCCGCCGAAATTGCTCCAGCCGGAGGCGCCGGGGCCGCCGCCGTGAAGCATGATCACGACCGGCGCGTCGGCCGGGCCCGCCTCGTGGAAATGCAGCTCGATGCCGCCCGCCTTGGCCGTACGGGACGTCGACTCGTACGCGAGCGCCATTACCTGATCCCCCATCAGAGCATCGTGTCCTGGATGTCGAGGCCGAGCGCCGCCTGCCCGAACAGCACCAGCGCGCGCTCGGGGTCGTTGGCGGCGTGCCCGCGGCCGGTGTGCGCGTCGCGCCAGGCGCGCTGGACGGGGTTGGGGCCGTTGCGCATCGCACCGCCGCCGGCGTTCTCCACCAGCAGGTCCACCGCCGCCACCGCGCGTTCCGTGGCGAGCACCTGGTCGCGGCGGACGCGGGCGCGCAGCTCCGCCGACGGGTCCGCGCCGCGCTCCGCGCACGCGTACAGCTCGCTCATGTTGCGGCGCAGCTGCAGCCAGCAGGCGTCGATGTCGCTGGCCGCGCGGGCGATGCGGACCTGCGCGAACGGGTCCTCGGCGACCTTCTGGCCGTAGGAGACCCGGATCCGCTCCTTGGTGGCCTCGGTGTACGCCTCGTACGCGCCCTCGGCGACGCCGACGATCGGGGTGGAGATGGTGGTGGTGAAGACGGAGGCGTACGGCAGCCGGTACAGCGGCTCGGGGTTCAGCTCCTGGCCGGGCGTCCGCAGCGCGCTGACCGGGCCGAAGCTCAGCGCCCGGTACTCGGGCACGAAGGCGTCCTTGATGACGATGTCGTTGCTGCCGGTGCCGCGCAGGCCCACGGTGTCCCAGACCCGGTCGATCGTGTACTGGGTCCGGGGCACGAGGAAGGTGCGCATGTCGACCGGCGCGCCGTCCTCGCCGAGGACGAGGCCGCCGAGCAGCGCCCAGTCGGCGTGGTCGCAGCCGGAGGAGAAGTGCCAGCGGCCGGAGATCCGGAAGCCGCCGTCGGCCACGGTGACCCGGCCGGTCGGGGCGTAGGAGGAGGCGATCCGGGTGGTCCGGTCCACGCCCCAGACCTCCTCCTGCGCCCGCGGGTCGTACAGCCCGACATGCCAGGGGTGGACGCCGACCACGGAGGCGACCCAGCCGGTGGAGCCGCACGCCTTGGCGATCTCCTTGACCGCCTCGTAGAAGAGCACCGGGTCCGCCGCGAAGCCGCCGTACGCCCTGGGCTGCAGCAGCCGGAAGAACCCGGTCTCCTCGATCTCCTTGACCGAGGCGTCGGGCACCCGGCACAGCTCCTCGGCCTCGGCGGCGCGTTCGCGGAGCACGGGGGCCAGCTCCCGGACGGCGGCGAGGACCTCGTGTTCGCTCATGGGCGTCCCCTCTCGGGTCGTGGACGTGCGAAGTTGCCGTGAACGTACGCCTGACTATTTCTTTTCGAAATAGTGGGTTCCCGCTGAGCGGGAAGCGTGGCACGCTCTCGGCATCCCTCCCCGCTCCTCGCAGGAGTCGCCGATGACCGTGCAGTCCGCGCAGTCCCCGCCCTCGCTCCTGGAGAAGGCCGCGCTGGTTCTGAACGCCTTCCGGGGGCCCACGCCCCGGCTGACGCTCACGGACGTGGTGCGCAACTCCGGGCTGCCCCGCTCCTCCGTGCACCGCATCCTCGACCAGCTGGTACAGCTGGGCTGGCTGGACCGCGACGGCCGGGACTACCGCCTGGGGATGCGGATGCTGGAGCTGGGCGCGATGGCCGCGCACCACAACCGGCTGCGCCGTGCCGCGCTGCCGCACCTGCACGCGCTGCACGAGAAGACCGGGCACGTGGTGCACCTCGCCGTCCTCGACGGGCCCGAAGTGGTGTACCTGGAGCGGCTCGGCGGTGTCGCGGACGCGTCGGTGCCGTCCCGGATCGGCGGCCGGCAGCCGGCGTACTGCACGGCCACCGGCAAGGCGATGCTGGCGTTCGGCGAGGCAGCGCTGGTCTCGGAGGTGCTGCGGGCCGGGCTGCGGCCGCGCACGGCGTACACCCTCACCCGGCCCGGTCCCTTCCGTGCGGAGCTGGCGCGCATCCGTGAGCGCGGCGTGGCCTTCGACCGGGAGGAGAGCTTCCGCGGCGTGGCGTGCGTGGCGGCGCCGCTGCGGGGCGCCGGGCGCGCGGTCGCCGCGGTCTCGGTGTGCGGCAACGGCCTCCACCGCGAGCTGGAGCGGCTGGCCCCGGCGGTGCGGGGGACGTCGCGGGCGATCTGGGCATCGCTGTACGGACCGGGGCGGGCGGCGGCCGTCCCCCGCACGACCGCAGCCCCGGCCCCGGAACCAGCCCTGGAACCGGCGCAGATGGACACGATGATGTCGTGGATGCGGTTCGCGGAGTGGATGTGAGCCCTCGCGAGCCGGGCTCCCGGGTCAGGAGTAGCTGACCGCCACCTCGTCGGTGAGGGGTACGGCCTGGCAGGCCAGCACGTACCCCTCCGCGAGGTCCTGTTCGTCCAGTACGTCGTTGCGGAGCATCTTCGTCTCGCCGGACACGATCCGGCACGCGCACGCGCCGCAGGAGCCCTCGCGGCAGGAGTACGGCGCGTCGACGCCCGCCGCGAGCAGTGCGTCGAGCAGCGGGGTGCGGACCGGCCAGCGGACCGTATGGGTCTCGCCGTCCAGCTCCACCGCCACGGTGCCGCCGCCCTCCTCCGCCGCCGCCGGGAGGCCCGGGGCCGCGAAGACATCCGCGCCGAGCGAGAAGAAGCGTTCCCGGTGGACGGGGCGGCCGCCCATCGCTTCCTCGACCGCGTCCATAAGGGGCGCGGGCCCGCAGACATACGTCTCCCGGTCCGCGTACGGCGCGAGCACGGCTACCAGCCGGTCCGCGGCCGGCAGCCCCTGGAGCGACTCCAGCCAGTGGACCACCAGCAGCCGGTCCGGATAGTCCTCGGTCAGCTCCCGCAGCTCGTCGCGGAAGACGACCGAGGACTCGTCGCGGTTGGCGTACAACAGCGCTACCCGGCCCAGCCCGCCCACCAGCGCCGACTTGGCGAGGGAGATGACCGGCGTGATGCCGCTGCCGCCCGCGACGAGCAGCAGGTCGGGGGCGGGCGAGTCCAGGGTGAACGTGCCCGCCGGGGGCAGTACTTCCAGCTCGTCCCCGGCCGCCACGTGGTCGCAGATCCACTGGGAGCCGTACCCGCCCGCCACCCGCTTGACGGTGATCTTCAAGGGCTCGCCGGTCTCCGGCGCGCTGGACAGGGAGTAGCAGCGGGCGGCGGCCGTTCCGCCGTCCGTGCCCGGCAGCTTCACGGTGAGGAACTGCCCGGCGCGGTAGGTGAATCGCTCGGCGCTCTCCAGCGGCACCTGCAGTACGAGCGACCGCGCTTCGGCCGTCTCCTCGATCACTTCGAGGACCCGCAGCCGGTAGGTACACGGTTCAGACATCGGCGGCCTCCAATGTGGTGACGCGCAGGGTGCCCTCGGCCGTGGCCCGGTCGATGCTGTCGCGCAGCGCCGCGCAGGTCCGGATCCGGGCGGCGGTCTCCCCCGCGGCCACCAGAGCGCCGAACTCCGGGCAGACGGCTGCCGCCTCGGCCGTCCACTGCACGGAGGTGTGGGCGGGGCTGAACTTCTCACACAGGACCTGGTTGCCGCAGGCCGCGCACTCCACCGGCTGCATGTCAGGCCCCGGCCCCCGTCTCCGCCGCCCGGCGGGCCAGGTTCGCGTCGACCTCGGCGCGCCATGCCTTGTTGGCCCGCTCGGTGTCGATCTCGAACTCGAACCGCCGCGTCATCTCCTCCGGCACGTCGGCCGCGTCCCGGTAGAACTGCTCGTACCAGCGGCGCAGCTGGTAGACCGGGCCGTCCTCCTCGGTCAGCAGCGGATTGTCGATCCGGGTCTTGTGCCGCCAGATCTCGACGTCCTGCTCGAAGCCGGCCGCGAGGCCGCGGGAGGTGAGCTGCGCGGTCTCGGCGGCCTCCGCGTCGGTCATGCCCGGCAGCTTCTTGACGATCGCGCCGTACTGCAACTGGAAGCTGTTCTCGTCGATCGGGTAGTGGCAGTTGATGAGCACCATCTCCATTTCGAGACCACCGGCGCCGGGTACCGGGGACCAGAGGCGGTCGATCATGTAGGAGGGGCCGTAGTACGAGGCGTCGGAGCGCAGCGGGGCGCTGAGGGTGCCCAGGTCCACGTCCTCGCGCGGGGTGCTCTCCATGTACTGGGTGGCGATGTGCCCTTCGAAGACGTTCTTGAAGTACGTGGGGAAGGAGTAGTGGACGTAGTAGAAGTGCGCCATGTCGACGATGTTGTCGACGATCTCCCGGCAGTTGGCGCCCTCCACCCGGAGGGTGTGCCAGGTCCAGTCGCTCCACTCGTCGCTGAACGCGCCCTCGATGCGCGGGACGGTCACCTCGGGGGGCGGCGGGTTGCCCTCGGGGTCGTGCCAGACGAAGAGCTGGCGGTTCTCCTCCAGCGTGGTCCATGCGCGGGTGCGGGCGCGCGGGGGGACGCGGCGGGCGTACGGGACGGCCGCGCACCGGCCGTTGCCGGACCAGCGCCAGTCGTGGAACGGGCAGGCGAGGGTGTCGCCCTTGACGGAGCCGTGCGCGAGATTGCCGCCCATGTGCGGGCAGTAGGCGTTCAGTACGTGCAGTACGCCGTCGTGCTCCCCCTGGAAGACCACCAGCTTGGTGCCGAACGCCTCGATCTCGTGCGGCTTCCCGTCCTTGAAGTGGTCGGCGAGGCCGAGGCAGTGCCAGCCGCGGGCGAAGCGGGCGGGCGGCCGGCCCGCGTCGATGACGCGGACCTGGTCGTGGAGAGCACTCATCTTGTCTCGTCCTCCTCCGGGCAAGGGGCTGTCCGGGGAGGCTAGGGCGGGCCCTGACCGCGGCGGGAGGCCGAATTCCCGGTGAGCGGGAAAGCGCCACCAGAGACCTGCCGGGTCACCGCGCCCCGTACACCGGCTGCGGCGGCTCGGCCGCCGCGAGCAGTTTCCGCGCCGCCTCGCCCGCCTCGGCCGGGGTCCAGCGGGCGCCCTTGTCGGCGGTGGGGCCGGGGCGCCAGCCCTCCATGACGGTGATGCGTCCGCCCTCCGCCTCGAAGATGCGGCCGCTCACCCCGTCGGAGGCGGCGGAGGCCAGCCAGACGACGAGCGGCGAGACGTTCTCGGGGGCCATCGCATCGAACGCGCCGTCGCCCGGCGCCGCCATCGTGCCGGCGAAGGTCTCCTCGGTCATCCGCGTGCGGGCCGCCGGGGCGATGGCGTTGACCTGGACGCCGTACCGGGCCAGTTCGGCCGCGGCGACGAGGGTGAGGCCAACGATGCCGGCCTTGGCGGCGGAGTAGTTGCCCTGGCCGACGCTGCCGAGCAGCCCCGCGCCCGAGCTGGTGTTGATCACCCGGGCCTCGGGCGTCCGCCCGGCCTTGGCCTCCGCGCGCCAGTGGGCCGCGGCGTGCTTCAGCAGCAGGAAGTGGCCCTTGAGGTGGACGCGCAGTACGTCGTCCCAGTCGTCCTCGTCGAGGTTGACGAGCATCCGGTCGCGGAGGAAGCCCGCATTGTTGACCAGGGCGTCCAGCCGGCCGTACGTGCCGAGTGCGGTGCTGATCAGGGAGGCCGCGCCGGCCGCCGTGGCGATGTCACCGCCGTGCGCGACCGCCTCGCCGCCGGCGGCCCGGATCTCGTCGACGACCTGCTGGGCGGGCCCGGCGGCGGCCGCGCCGCTGCCGTCCAGGCCGACACCGAGGTCATTGACGACGACCTTGGCGCCCTCGGCGGCGAGAGCGAGGGCGTGCGCGCGGCCCAGTCCGCGGCCCGCTCCGGTGACGACGGCGACGCGGTCACTGCACAGTCCGGTCGTTCCGTTCATGACGCGTGGTTCCCTTCGGTGGGGTGGGCGGTGTCGGTGTGGTTGACGGTGGCGGCATCGAGGAACGCCGGGCGCTCCCCTCCCCCGTGGACGAGCAGGCTCGCGCCGCTGATGTACGTGGCGCGGCCGGAGGCGAGGAAGACGCAGGCGTCGCCGATATCGGTGGGCTCGGCGAGCCTGCCCAGCGGTACCGTGCGGCCCACCGCGGCGACGCCCGCCTCGTCCCCGTAGTGCAGATGCGACAGTTCGGTGCGGACCATGCCGAGGGTCACGGTGTTGACGCGTACCGTCGGGGCCCATTCCACTGCCATCGAGCGGGCCAAATTGTCCAGGCCCGCCTTGGCGGCGCCGTAGGCCGCGGTGCCCGGTGAGGGGCGGGTGCCGCTGACGCTGCCGATCATGGTGATGGAGCCGCCCGTGGGCCCCGCGCGCAGCAGGTCGTACGCGGCGAGCGAGGCGTTCAGCGGGGCGAGCAGATTGAGTTCGACGACCCGCGCCGCATGCCGGCTGCCGCCGTCGGCGAGCATGCGGTACGGAGTGCCGCCCGCGTTGTTGACGAGCGTGTCCAGCCGCCCGTACTCGCTCCGCACCGTGGCGAAGAACGCGCCGACCGCGTCCGGGTCGCGGAGGTCCACGGAGTGGAAACGGGCGGTGCGCCCCGCCGCTTCGACGGGCCGGTCGGGGGGCCGTCGCGCGCAGGTCACCACCTCGGCCCCGGCCTCCAGCAGGGCGCGCGCGATGCCCGCGCCGACGCCCCGCGTGCCGCCCGTGACGACGGCGACGCATCCCGACAGATCGATGATCGCTGGCATTGAGCACCTCCCGCGGCGCGCCGTCCGCTGCTACCTTGCCTGCAACACGCGCCTAACAAACGTTTGGTGGAAAGGTAGCTGATCTGCTCATGGGTGTCTCCACCTCCGTGCCCGAAGAGGGTGTCGCGGTCGTCACCGTGGACTTCCCACCGGTGAACGCCCTGCCGGTGAACGGCTGGTACGAGCTGGCCGCCGCACTCCGCGCCGCCGGCGCCGACCCGAAGGTGCGCTGCGTCGTCCTCGCCGCCGCCGGCCGCGGCTTCAACGCCGGCGTGGACATCAAGGAGATGCAGCGCACGCCCGGCCACGACGCACTCATCGGCGCCAACCGCGGCTGTTACGAAGCGTTCGCCGCCGTGTACGACTGCGAAGTCCCGGTGATCGCGGCGGTGCAGGGTTTCTGCCTGGGCGGCGGCATCGGCCTGGTCGGCAACGCGGACGCGATCGTGGCGAGCGACGACGCGACGTTCGGCCTGCCCGAGCTGGACCGGGGCGCGCTGGGCGCGGCCACCCATCTCGCCCGGCTGGTCCCGCAGCACCTGATGCGGACGCTGTACTACACCTCATGCACCGTCACGGCCGAGGAACTGCGGCAGCACGGCTCCGTGTGGCGGGTCGTCCCCCGCCCGCAACTGATGGATGCAGCACGGGAGTTGGCGGGCAAGATCGCCGCCAAGGACGGCACCCTGCTGCGCCTCGCCAAGGCCGCGATCAACGGCATCGACCCGGTCGACGTACGCCGCAGCTACCGCTTCGAGCAGGGCTTCACCTTCGAGGCCAACCTCAGCGGCCTCGCCGACCGCGTACGCGACACCTTCGGCACCAAAGAGGAGCGGCAGTCATGACCAGGGACAAGACCATGACCGCCGACGCGGTCGTCGCCCGGCTGACCAGCGGCATGACGCTCGGCATCGGCGGCTGGGGTTCGCGCCGCAAGCCGATGGCCCTGGTACGGGCCCTGCTCCGCTCGGACCTCACCGACCTCACCGTCGTGTCGTACGGCGGCCCGGACGTCGGGCTGCTCGCCGCCGCCGGAAAGATCCGCAGGCTCATCACCGCCTTCGGCACGCTGGACTCCGTACCGCTGGAACCGCACTTCTGCGCGGCCCGGCAGCGCGGCGACTTCGAACTGACCGAGCTGGACGAGGCGATGGTCATGTGGGGCCTGACCGCCGCCGCGCACCGGCTGCCCTTCATGCCGATCCGGGCCGGCCTCGGCTCGGACGTACTGACCGTCAACCCGGCTCTGCGCACGGTGACTTCGCCGTACGGGGACGGAGAGGAGCTGGTGGCCGTGCCGGCCCTGCGGCTGGACGCCGCGCTCGTCCACCTCAACCGGGCCGACGCCCAGGGCAACGGCCAGTACCTCGGCCCCGATCCGTACTTCGACGACCTGTTCTGCCAGGCCGCCGACGCCGCGTACCTCTCCTGCGAGCAAGTGGTGGACACGGCCGAGCTGCTCAAGGAGCAGGGGCCGCAGTCGCTGCTGGTCAAGCGGGCGTTCGTGACCGGCGTCGTCGAGACGCCGAACGGCGCGCACTTCACCTCCTGCGCCCCCGACTACGACCGCGACGAGGCGTTCCAGCGGGCTTACGTCCGGGCGGCCAAGGATCCGGAGGCGTGGCGCGCCTTCGCCGAGCGTTTCCTGTCCGGCGACGAGCACAGCTATCAGGCCGCGGTCGCGGCGTTCCACGAGGAGTCCGCATGACAACTACGACGACGACCACGGCGACCCGCGCCGAGTACTGCGTGGTGGCCTGCGCCGAGGCGTGGCGCGACGCGGGTGAGATTCTGGCCAGTCCGATGGGCACGATCCCCTCGATCGGCGCCCGGCTGGCCAGGCTCACCTTCTCCCCCGACCTGCTGCTCACGGACGGCGAGGCGCTGCTGATGGGGGACGTGCCGGCGCTCGGGGCGGCGTCCGGGGTGACCGAGGGCTGGCTGCCGTACCGCCAGCACCTGGCGCTCGTCGCGAGCGGGCGGCGGCACGTCATGATGGGCGCCAGCCAGATCGACCGCTACGGCAACCAGAACATCTCCTGCATCGGCGACTGGGAGCAACCGAAGCGGCAGTTGCTGGGAGTCCGAGGCGCGCCCATCAACACCCTCAACAATCCCACGAGTTACTGGGTGCCCCGGCATTCCACCCGGGTGTTCGTCGAGAAGGTCGACATGGTCTCCGGGGTCGGGTACGACCGCGCCGCCGCGGCCGGTCCCTCCGCGACCCGCTACCACCGCATCCCGGAGGTCATCAGCGACCTGGGCGTCTTCGACTTCGAGACCCCGGACCGCACGATGCGCCTGCGCTCCCTGCACCCCGGCGTCACGGTCGGCCAGGTGCGGGAGGCCACCGGCTTCGCACTGACGGTCCCCGCCGACGTGCCGTACACCCGCGAGCCCACCGCCGATGAGCTGCGGCTGATCCGGGACGTGCTCGACCCGAAGGGACTGCGCGAGCGCGAGGTGCCCGCGCCGTGACGGACATCAGTATCGAGAGGATCGAGACCGCGCTGACGAAACTCGTCGGTGTCCGCCATCCCCTCGTGCAGACCGGTATGGGCTGGGTGGCCGGGCCCCGGCTGGTCTCGGCCGCCGCCGACGCGGGCGCGCTGGGCATCCTCGCCTCCGCCACCATGACCACCGACCGCCTGCGCGCGGCCGTCCGCGAGGTCAAGTCCCGTACGGACGCGCCCTTCGGGGTCAATCTGCGCGCGGACGCGGGCGATGCGGCCGAGCGCGTACAGATCATCATCGAGGAAGGCGTACGGGTCGCCTCCTTCGCGCTCGCGCCCTCCCGGGAGCTGATCGCGCGGCTCAAGGACGCCGGGGTGGTCGTCATCCCCTCCATCGGCGCCCGGCGGCACGCGGAGAAGGTCGCCGCCTGGGGCGCCGACGCGGTGATCGTGCAGGGCGGCGAGGGCGGCGGCCACACCGGGAACGTCGCCACCACCGTGCTTATCCCCCAGGTCGTGGACGCCGTGGACATCCCGGTCATCGCGGCGGGCGGCTTCCGCGACGGCCGCGGGCTGGTGGCGGCGCTGGCGTACGGCGCCGCCGGGATCGCCATGGGCACCCGGTTCCTCCTCACGTCCGACAGCACCGTGCCCGACGCGGTGAAGGCCCGCTATCTGGCGGCCACCGTCAACGACATCACCGTCACCACCGCCGTCGACGGCCTGCCGCACCGGATGCTGCGCAGCGAACTGGTCGACGCGCTGGAGCGCTCGGGCCGGGCCGCCTCGCTGGTACGGGCGGTACGCCACGCCGCGGCCTTCCGACGCGACTCCGGCATGGGCTGGGCGCAGCTGGTCCGCGACGGCCTGGCGATGAAGCACGGCAAGGACTTGACGTGGAGTCAGATCCTGCTGGCCGCCAACACTCCGATGCTGCTCAAGGCGTCGATGGTGGACGGCCGCACCGATCTCGGAGTGATGGCGTCGGGCCAGGTCGCGGGCCTGATCGACGACCTGCCGTCCTGCGCCGAACTCGTCGACCGCGTCATGACCGAAGCACACGCCACCCTCCGGAGCCTGCCCCGCACGGACTGAATCCCCCCGGAACACCCCTTCCAGTCACGGGAGTTGATCCCATGCGCGCTGCCCACATACGCCCTGCCCACATACGCCGAGCGACCGGAGTCGCGTTCACTGCCGTGGCCCTCGGCTGTCTCCCCGCGTCCGCCGTGGCGGACGCCCCGGCCGCCCGCATCCCGGTCACCACCACCGCACCCGCTCACGAGACCGCCACCGTCCGCCACATCCCCCTCCAGGGCGCGGTGAACGTCCGCGACCTCGGTGGCTACCGCACCGGCAAGGGCCGTCAAGTGCGCTACGGCCAGGTCTTCCGGGCCGACGCGCTCGGCAAGCTGACCGACGCGGACGTCGCCAGACTCTCCGAGATGCGCCTGCGCACAGTGGTCGACTTCCGCGTCCCCCTGGAGGTGGAACACGACGGCGCGGACCGCCTCCCGGAGGGGCTGACCGCAGCCTCCCGGCCGGTGGACGACCTCGGCCTGTACGCCCGCACGATGGCGGCCATCGACTCGAAGGACCCCGTCGAGCAGCAGGAGATGCTCGGCGACGGCAAGGCGGAGGAGCTGATGCGCGCCATCTACCGCAACTTCGTCACCAGCCCCGAGAACCGCCGCCAGTTCGCCACAGTCGTACGCGACATCGCCCGCCACGGGCGCTCCCCGCTGCTCTACCACTGCACCTCGGGCAAGGACCGTACGGGCTGGCTGAGCTACCTCCTGCTCCGCGCCGTCGGCGTCCCGGCCACCACCGCGACCGACGACTTCCTGCTCTCCAACGCCTTCCGCGCGGAGGCCGACCGGAAGACCCGCGAAGGGCTCGAGCAGGCCGGACTGATGGAGAACCCGGACCTGCTCATCCCGCTCCAGGAGGTCCGCGCGGACTACCTCCGGGCGGCCCTCGACCAGGCCGAGCGGGACTACGGCGGCCTCGACGGCTATCTCACCGACGGCCTCGGCCTGACGCCGGCGACCCTGGCCGGACTCCGCGCCCGGCTGCTGAAGTAGAAGAGGCACCGGCATGCTCCGACTGGGAATGATGGCACCGTTCACCGACGGCCTGATCACCTCGGGCGGCTTCCTCCGCGACCTCGCGGGCACGCTGGAGGAGTGCGGCGTGGAGTCGCTGTGGACGGTGGAGCACGTCGCCGTCGCCGAACGGTACGAACCCCTCTATCCGTACTCCTCCGACGGCCGGATACCGGGCAGTTCCGGTTCCGTCCCCATGCCCGACCCGCTGGAGACCATCGCCTTCCTCGCCGGTGCGTCCACAACCCTGCGCTTCGGCACCGCGATGATGGTCGCCCCGCTGCACAGCCCGGTGGTCCTGGCCAAGCGCGCCGCGACGATTGACCGGCACTCCGACCGCCGGCTGCTGCTGGGCCTCGGCATCGGCTGGCAGAAGGAGGAGTACGCCGCCGTCGGCGTGCCCTACCGGGACCGGGGGCGGCGGCTGGAGGAGTGCGTCGGCGCGATGCGCGCGCTGTGGGGCGGCGGCCCCGCCTCGTACGAGGGGCGGCACGTCTCCTTCGAGGGCTTGCACTCGCTGCCGCGGCCCGCGAGCGGGTCGGTGCCCATCGTTCTCGGCGGGAACAGCGATCCTGCCGTACGCCGGGCGGGCCGCATCGGCGACGGCTGGTTCCCGTACACCATCGCCCCGGAGGACTTCGCCCGCCAGGCCGATCTGCTGCGCGAGGCCGCGCGGCAGGCGGGGCGGCCGGCAGACGCCGTGGAGATCACGGTATGGCCGGGCTCCTGCGACCGCGCACGCGCGTCGGATCCGTCCTGGGTGCGCGGCTTCGTCGACGCGGGCGCGACCCGCCTCGTCATCGCGCCCCACATCCGGGGCACCGACGGGCTGTCGGGCCCGCGCGGCCCGGCCGCCCTGCGCGATCGGATCGACCGCTACCGCACCGAGGTCCTGGAGAAGCTGTCATGAGCGAATCCGACACGATCGAACCTGTCATGAGCGGGGTTCAGGTACTCGATGTCGTCGTCCTCCCGGCTGATGAGGTCGAGCCGTGGCTGCGGCGCTGGCGCGCCGGCTATCTGCCGGGTGCCCTCGGCCGCGGCATGGTCGCGGAACGCCTCTGGCGCACCTGGACCGGACCGGACACGGTGGCGGTCCGCATTCTGTGGTCATTGCCGGACAGTGGCACATTCTTCGCCGCGCGCGTCGCGTCCGCCGGCGATCCGCGAGTCACCGAATTCTGGGCGCATACCGATGAGATCTCCCTGGACCGCGACCGCCAGGTACTGGCACCCATCGGCCTCGACGAAGAGGAAGGGACGGCGTCATGACCCGCTGGGTGGCACTGCTCGCGGCCGAAGGAGCCGAGGCGTACAACAAGGTACGCGGGATCCCCGGAGTATCGGACGGCTCAGCCGCACGCGATCTCCCGGGCAGTTTCGGCGGCCGCGGTGCCACCTGGGACGTGACGGCGGACCGCTCCCCCGTCGCCCTCGCCGCCGCCCTCGGCCTCCCGGAACCACTCGACACGGTCGCCCTCACCTCCGTACGCAGCCGGTACGTCCCCCTGCCCGGCCCACGCGTAAAACGCACCCTCCTCCTCTCCGTCCGCCCCGGGACACCCACCGGCCCCATCGAACGGCTGGAGGCCGACCTCCTCGCCATGCCCGCCCACATCTCCACCATCCGCTCCTGGTCACTGAGCCGCGTGGACTGGTCCCTCACCCCCTCCCGCTGGACGCACGTCTGGGAACAGGAGTACGCAGACATCGAGGGCCTGACCGGGGAATATCTCGGCCACCCCTTCCACTGGACCTGCGTAGACCGCTGGTTCGACGGTGAAATCCCGGGCGCCGGAATCGTGGACTCGCAGCTGTCCCACACCTTCCGCTGGAGCGCGGAGCCGGTCCTGGTCTCCCCTTGGAAGCAGCCAAGAGCGCAGTAGGGCGGTGCGGCGACGATGCAATCGACGGAGGCGGCGGGCAGGGCGCGCAGCGTCTCCCGCGCTTCGCTTTCGTCCCCGTGGGCCCCGCCGACCCGGCTCACCTCGGGGGTGAGCCGGGCACCTGGTATCGGCGGGCGGCACCCGAATCAGGCGTCGAGCAACGTCATCAGGACGGCCCGCGGGCGCGTGCCGTCCGGTCCCTCCCAGCCGGTTGCGACATGGCCAAGGGCTCCCTGGCCCGGCACTGGCGGATTCTCGTCGACGGGGGTGAGGACGCGGTGGACGTGCAGCATGCCGCCGGGTACGGGAAGGCGGGTACCGTCCCGGTCGTCGGTGGGCTCGGGCGTGCAGCCGTCCAGGCCCAACGGGGCGCCGATGTGGGAGCGGGTCACCTCGTGGTCGGGGGCGTCCGTGATGCTCTGCGCCATCGCCGGTGCCCTGCCCTCGATCAGCGACAGCAGCTCGGCGACCAGCACCGGGTCATGGCAGCCGTCGTACGCCCAGCGCTTGCCCAGCACCCCGTGCTCGGCCGTGCCGATGAGGGCGTGTTCGGTCCCTTCCAATGGCGCCGCGCGGTAGGTGAGCGGTATCAGGTAGACCGTCCGCTCCAGGCCGCTGATGTCGGTGGCGACCATGAACTCGACGCCGACCTCGCCCTCCGGGTCGTCCAACCGGAAGCCACCCGACTTCTCCAGCACGGGGGCGTCCGGACCGCCCCGGTACCAAGGGCGGGTGGGCAGCCAGTCGGTGAGCAGTTCGAGCTTGGTCGGCTTGAGGGTGGTGTGGTGGATCAGCGCCATGCCAGTGGTCGCCTCCTGTCGCGGATCTGAGTCGCCCTCAGCCTTCCACACCGCGGCGCCCCAGCAGCCACCACTGGCGCCACCGACTGCTCCCTCCCCTGGCGGGACCCCGTTGAGCACTTCTGCAGCATGAGGGACCATGCGGCTTGCAGGCCGGGGCCTACTCCGGCCGGCTCCGGGCGCGAATGTGCCGGCTGACTCGGCGGCCGTGTCGGGCGAGGTCGAGATCGATTCGTGGCGGCACCTCGTCGTCCTGCGCGTTCAGAGTGCAGTGGATGAGTGTCGGGGAGGAACGTGCGATCGCGCTGCGGAGCAGTTCCGTGAGTTCGTCGCCATCGGTCGCGCGAGATGCCGCTGGATATCCGGAGGCCCGAGCCCAGTCGGCGAAGTCGGTGCCGGCAGACGGAGCCGCCTGGCCGCCTGTCGATGCGTAGGCGGAGTCGTCGAGGACGACGTGTACGAGTGGCAGGTCGGGTATCGCACCCGCGGTGATGAGACATGCGGGATTCATGAGGAGACTGCCGTCGCCGTCGACGGCAACGGCGGTCTTCCCGGTGGACAGGGCAATGCCCGTGGCGATCGAGGCCGACAGCCCCATGGAACCAGTCATGTAGAAGTGGCCCGGCCGGTCGGCGAAATGCTTGGCGATGCGGCAGGCATGACCGGTGGTGAAGACGACCGGCTGGTCGAACGTGGCAGAAATGATCGTCTTGATGGCGGAGGTCTTGTTCATGCGCTCCATCCGAAGAGCTCCGGGGACACGAGCAGCGCAGCCGTGCGACGCTCATCGCTGACTGTGCGGTGGGCCCAGTCGACCTGAGCGGCCGGCTGTGCGGCGTCGAGCCGGACCGCCGGGATGCCCAGGTCACTCAGAAGGGATTCGGTGATCCGGCCCATCACACGGTTTTCCGGGGTCGGATCGGGGACAATGCCGCGAAGACTCACAACCAGCAGCATGGGAAGCTCGTACGGAATCACGAGCGAGGCAAGGGCGTTGACCGACTGTCCGAGTCCGGAGTTCTGCATGAGCACTGCGGGACAGTGTCCGGCGATACTCGCTCCCGCGGCCACGCCGATTGCCGTGTCCTCGCGGGGAATGGTCTGCAACGCCGCGTCCTGTTCCAAGGACTCGTACAGCGGCGCAAGGATGCCGCAAGGGGTCCCGAAGAACGGGGAGAATCGCTCGGTGAGCAGCGCTGCGAGACGGGTGGACAGGTCCACATCCGACGTCATGGTGTTCACGTGACTCCTCTGTGCGGCCACATGTGGCGACCTGTGGCGGCTGTTCAGGAATTTCGTCAGGGGTCGGTCTTTCCGGCGGTGCTCGGCGATTCCGTCGCATCGGTGCTCGCTTGCCGTTGCCGGCGTTCGGACGAGCCGCGGCTGGCGCCTATCGATGCCAGGGCCACTGCGGCGATGCCCAGCCACTGGAGCAGGGCGAGGTGCTGCCCCAGGAACAGCAGTCCCACCAGGGCCCCTACGGCGGGTTCGAGGCTGGTGAGCACGCCGAAGACGCGCGGCGTAAGACGTCGCAGGGCTTCCAGCTGGAAGGAGTACGGCAGCACGCTGGAGAGGACGGCCACCGCCGCAGCCGGCGCGAGGACGCTCGGGTCCAGCAGCCGGAATCCTGCCTGAGCGACTCCGTACGGGAAGCTCAGCAGGGCGCCCCAGGCCACGGCGAGTGCGAGGCCGCGGCCATCGGGGACGCTTTCGGCGAGGCGCTTCCCGACCAGGATGTAACCGGCCCAGCAGCAGCCCGCCAGCGCGGCGAAGGCCAGGCCGGCCGGGCTCAGGTCGGTTCCGGAGTAGCTGAGGAGCACCACGCCGAGGGCTGCCGCGCAGGCCCACAGCAGGTCGGTGACGCGGCGGGAGCCGACGAGCGCAATCAGGAACGGTCCCGCGAATTCCACGGTGGTGGCCGCGCCCAGCGGTATGCGGTCGACCGCCTCGTAGTAGCTGAGGTGGTGGCCGGCCAGCAGGGTTCCGGAGGCCACCACGACCCCCCATGTCCCTCGGTCCCAGCGCAGTCCCGGGCGCCACAGGGCGATGAGTACAACCGCCGCGATGGCCAGCCGCAGGGTGACCACGCCCGCCGGTCCCACGACGGGATACAAGGAGGTGGTGAGCGCGGCCCCGCATTGCAATCCGACCATCCCGCCGACGACGAGGCCCGGCGCGGGCACCGTCGTCAAGCCACGGCCGATTCTTTCCGCCGTCCTCGCGCGGCGGGCAGTGAGCTGATTGATGTGAGATCCTCCATCCTCCTGGCGCGCCGGAGCGCGCCGCAGTGAACCGTTCTTCGCTGTCACCCCGCCCGGGGCTCGGGCCGCATCCGTGCCACGGTGGGGAGCGCAGCCCACGGCCTCATGCGGAGGCCGCCCTCAACTTCTCGCGGAGCGCGACGAGTTCATGGGTCAGTTGCCGGAACGTCCGGATGTCGTAGTGCTCGGAAAGGTCCGGCAGATGAGCGGCGACGGCGGAGGCGGCCTGCGGGCCGAGCCGTACTTCGCCGGCGGGGCTCACCACGACGCCATCCTGTTCCGCCATTCGCTGCTGCCAGGAGACGGCCTCACTCCGGGTGACTCCGTCCGGCAGGTCAAGGGTGACCTGCTGCCCTTGAACACGGACGGGATATCCGCCCGGAAGCCCCAGCGGACCGGGCAAGTCCGTGCGTATCTCCTGGCCGGCCGACAACCGGGCCAGGAATTGGGCTGCTGCATGTCCGGTGACCTCGTTCAGTTCAACCCGGGAACAGGACCGATGAACGGCCAGCAGCTCCCCGACATTCGGCACCGGTTCCTTCCCGAGCCACGCGCGCACTTCGTCGGCGGGATCGGCGGGCCGGTGCAGATGGAGATGGTGGGCCAGCACCCGCAGCGGCTCGCCGTCGCGCGTCCGCAGAGCGGCGCGCAGCGTAGCCGCCAGGGTGGCCACATTCCCCACGCCGCACAGCACCGGTAGCCCCTCGGCAGCCAGCAGTGGATTGACGGCATCCGGATAACAGGCATTGACGAATGCGATCGGCAGGCCACTTCGCCTGATCGCGGAGGCCAGCTCCCTGGCAAGGACGGCATGAAAGGGAAGTCCGATGCCGAACCCGCCCTCGGCGAGCAGCCGGGTCCAGGCGGAGGCGGCCTGCGTGCTCTCCCACGGGGACTGCAGGGAGGCGCAATTGACCACGATGCCGGGCCGGACGCGCTCCAGGAACCGGGCCACCGCCGTGGGCTGCGAGGCGTCGAGAACGTCAGCGGTGAAACGGGTGGGGCACGAGGACACGGCTGCCCTGGCGTTCGCGATCGCGGCGATTTCTCGGGCCGCTTGCGTGGAGCGCGCGGCGACGGTGACCTCGGGGATCGGATGCTCGGTCTGTGTGGCGAGTGAATAGCAGATGGTGCGCGCGAGGGAGCCGCCGCCGACCACGGCGGCTCCCCGAAGAGCGGTGCCGGTCACGCTGCGGACCGGTGCGCGATCTGGATGCGGCGCAGGTGGCGGCCCGTGTCGGTGAATGCGTTACGGGCATGGAGCATCCGCCAGTTGTCGAAGACGAGCATGTCCCTGCGCTCGTACTGAATGGCCACATGCTCGCGCTCGAAATATTCCTTCGCGCTCGCGAGCAACGGCCCGATGCGCTCGTCGTCCCCACGGTTCAGATTGTTGAAGGAATACCGGACGATGGTGCCGTCGGGGTGGTCCTCGATCACCGGATGCTCCGGGTGCAGGTCAAGGCCGAGGTTCCGCATGGCGTCCGTCGTCTGCCACTCGAAGACACGCTCACGCAGATAGGTCCGGTCCTCTTCATCGAGGGATTCAGCCCAGGTGCGGGCGTCGGCGAGGGTGGTCTCGCCGCCGGCTCCGGTATTGGGCGTTTCACACCACAAGGCAAGATAGCGCGGCGGGAGACCTTCGAAGTCGTAGCCCTCGGAATGCGGGTAGAGAGGCTTGGTGTTCCCGGCGTGGTAGAACTCTTCCATTCCGGGTTCCGGAGTGACGTCACCGACCAGCACACCGGTGTACTGGGGAACAAAGTCCCCCAGCCCCTTGCAGAATGCCACGGGATCGAAGCTTTCCGGTACGTTGCTCATAAAAACGTACCCGTGCCGGTCCATCAGACTGTGGAATGTCGTGAGCGCCATGTCGTCGGAGAGCGGCGTCCCGTTGAATGTGGTGAGCGAAAGCAGGCTGTCCGGCTGCTTGGGCATGGCTGTTCCCTTTTGCTCTCGTCGTTGTCCGGTGCAGGGTGTTCAGCGTTGTCGGTGGAGGGTGTTCAGCGTTGTCGGTGGAGGGTGTTCAGCGGGCCGAAGCCGCCTGGATCGCTGCCTCGATGTGGCCGGCGAGTTCGTCGGCGTTGTCGGCAGTGCGGCGGTGTGCGTCGGGTACCGGCCGATAGTCCTGGTCCGCGTAACTGCCAGAGCCGTGGATGAGCACGTCGTCGCCGTCCGGGAAGAGTCCGCGGTCGATGGCATTGAGCGCGCCGGTGACCGCCATCACGAGGGACCACTCGCGCAGCCGCCGGGGGTCGGACGGGAGTTCCACGGCCGATGCCAGCAGCCGCCGGACTTCGCCGTACCGCTTCAGGCACTCGTGCAGCGAGACCACGATGCCGCCTCCGCCGTTCCGGGCGATCACGGGGTCCATGCGGGCCGAGGTCTGCGGGCGGCGGGTGTAGAAGGTGGGGTCGAGCTGCTCGTCCGGATCGAATGTGGTGGCCGGGAAGTGGGGGTCCTCGTCCTGCCGGTACAGGCCGTCCGCGGTGTCAAGCCGGTATGCGGGCAGGTTGCTGCGGTCGTGTGTGCCATGGCGGAGACTGAGCACCATGTCAGGCGTGCCCAGGTGCTGTACGAGGAAATAGCGTGCCTGTGGCAGCTTGTGGCCGCACTCTCCGGCGAGCCAACGGTGGCCGAGGTCGTGGCCGAGAAGACCGAAGGCACTCGACACCGAGTGCACATGAACCCGGGAGTCCGAGGCCGGCAGGAGGTCCCGCTCGACGAATGCCCGGACCATGTCGGCGGCCCGGTAATTGTCCAGATCCAGCGTGTACCAGAAGCGAACGCCGTATTTCCTGTGCAGGCGCTCGGCGTGCTCGGCCATGAACGCAGAGGCGAGCTCCTTGACCCTCGCCGGCTGGTCGGACTCGTGCGTCACTAAAGGATTACGGTCACGGAGCGGGGTGTTTTCGCTCAACGGCGACGACCACAGCTTTGCGGTGGACACAGCGGGCACGATGCTCGCGATCTGCAATTGGCCCTCGGTCACCAGTCCGGCGGCGATGGCACGTCCTACCGCGTCGCGCAGGGCAGTGGCCTTGTTCGCGGACGACGGCGTGACGATCATGACGCGCTCACCGGTCTCGGTGATGTGCCGGACGGCCCGAGCGACGATGATCAGTGAGGCGAGTGTCTTGGTGGTATGCGTCCCCGGGTTGCGCATGAGGTCGAGCAGCCTCAGACGGCGGTCGCGGTACGCGGGAAGGTCAGCGACGGCGACATCCGAGACCGAGAAGTACTCCTCCAGTGCCGGGCTGGGTTCGGGCAACCGGAAGGCGGGCGAGAACGTTTCGAGGCTATCGGCCCGATCGTTTTCCAGCACCGCCAGGGCCCTGTGAAGTTCGGCGTGGTAATGCGTCAGTGCGTTCTTCGCGATCACGGTTGCGAGAGGGGGTGAGACCACTGTGTTCCCATTCGTTGCGAGGCATAAGGACAAGGACGGGGCCCCGATCCGCACGCCGTACGGCGTGCGGATCGGGGTCGGCGTCTCAGGCGCCGGCTACCTGGTCTCCACGCACGAGGCCGCTCCCGGGCGGCACTTCGGCCGGGTCTCCGCCGAACCCAGTGATCTTGTTCTCGCCGTTGACGAAGACGACCTTGGGTTCAAACGACTCGGCCTCTTCGGGCGTGACATTGGCATAGGAAACGATCAGCACGATGTCGCCCACCTGGGCCTGCCGCGCCGATGGTCCGTTCACGCCTATGACACCGGATCCCCGGGGGCCTTCGATGACATATGTCGAAAGCCTGGCTCCATTGGTGACGTTCACCAGGTCCACCTTTTCGTGGCGGCGGATACCGGCGGCCTCCATGAGATCCGCGTCAATGGTGATAGAGCCCACGTAATTGAGATGCGACTGAGTCACGGTGGCGCGATGGATTTTGGCCTTGAGTGTCTCGAAATGCACGTTCGACCCTTCGCTGTTGCGTCGGCCAGTGGCGGTGTGTCGCGACGCCAATGAGATTGGCATCGCGAAAAGCCCGCCACAAGTCATCATGATCAACTGATTTCGAAGTTTCGCGCCCCCGCTACGCCGCTGAAGCGCGCGAGTCCCTTGGCACCGCCACGACCGAACGCCGGTTCCGTTTCCGTAGCCACCCGCGAACCGTCCGTAGTTAATTTGCCACCCCTTTACGACTGCGCAGGAGCGAACCCGACAAATCGGAGTCACGAGCGGCGGTCTTCCCGTAGCGGGTACGCCACGAGATGCCATGAAGTCGACTCCAGGGACGGGCAGTTCGAGCCACAGGCCGCCCCCCATCGCGCCATAGGTGGTGCTCGCGCCACCCGGGCGGCCTCCTGTACCGGCTCGCCGCGGACGCCAGCCGAGGTACTGGCAGGCGGAGCGCGGCGTATAGGCGCCATGACCCCCGTGCCCCGTGAACTCCCGCTGTACGATGACGAGTTACCCGCAGGGAAGGGCACCATCGCACCGGGCGCGGACGCCGATGTGGTGATCTACGACCCGCACGCCGAGCAGGTTCTGGCGGGCGGGGCGGACGTCCGGAGAAGCACCCCAGGCGGGGGGGTGGTCGACGCGATCCGTTACGTCAACGACTACGGCGTGAAGTGGAGATCCGTTCCTGTCGACTTCGGCATCCCCTGGCGCACTGTCCATGGGTTCTTTCAGCGCTGGCGGGCCGGCGGAGACCTGGCCCGCATCCACGCCGAACTGCACGAACAAGTCCGCGTCCATGACGGCCCCGAATGCGCAATGTCACAGGTCACCGGATCTGACACAGGCACGAGCCGCACCAGAACTTCCGAGAAGCACGGTGGTTAGCGTGCTGATCCACTCCTCCACTCCGCTGCTAGAGCTCTCTGAAGGACTCCGGAGCTACCCCGGGGCAGGAGTGAGCGCCAGAAGCCGATCTGATCACTCTGTTACGGGCAGGCATTCGGCGAGCAGATCCACGATGTCGCGCCAGGCTCGCTGTGCGTGTCGTGGGTGGTAGCCGACGCCCGGGGGTGTGGCGTGGTTGACCGGTGGGTGGTGGAAGGCGTGCAGGGCCCCGCCGTAGACCACGCAACGCCAGTCGACGCCCGCGTCCCGCATCTCGGCGGCGAACGCTTCCCGTTGCGCGGGCGGCATGATCGGGTCTTCCGATCCGACCCCAGCCCACACGGGGCAGCGAATGCGTGCCGCCTCGCCCGGTCGGCCCGTGGTCAGTGCGTTGACCGTACCGATCGCGCGCAAGTCGACTCCATCGCGCCCGAGTTCCAGCACAACCGCGCCCCCGGTGCCGTAGCCGATTGCGGCGACCCGGTCGCGGTCGGTCCGCGGTTCGGCGCGCAGCACCTCGAGTGCCGCATGGCCAATGCCCCGCATCCGGTCGGGGTCTGCGAGCAGCGGCATGCAACGGGCCAGCATCTCCTCGGGGTTGTCCAAATAGCGCCCGCCGTGGAGGTCAAAGGCCAGCGCCACGTATCCCAGCTCAGCCAGGGCATCGGCCCGGCGCCGCTCGACGTCGCTGAGCCCCATCCCCTCAGGCCCGATCAGGACTGCGGGCCGACGCTCCTCACCGGCAGGAAGCGCGAGGTGCCCGATCATCGCGAGAGCATCGGCCGAGTATTCGACCGTACGTGTTGTGATCGTCATGAGGCTGGACCGTAGTGACGATCCAGCCAGGTCGGGCCGGTGTTCACCGTCGGCAGAAGGTGTTCCGTCGCGGCTGCACGAGGACTGTATCGACTCCCCCAACGACATCCCGATCTCACAGAGCGTTACAGACCGACGGTTCTGGCACAGCTACTGAGAATCGGCATCGGGGCCGGCGTGTTCTCGGACGCGCCGGCCCCCGTGTCAGAGGCGCTCGATGATCGTGACGTTGGCCTGGCCGCCGCCCTCGCACATGGTCTGGAGGCCGTAACGTCCCCCGGTCCGCTCCAGCTCGTGCAGCAGCGTGGTCATCAGCTTGGTGCCGGTGGCGCCGAGGGGGTGGCCGAGGGCGATGGCGCCGCCGTTGACATTGACCCTCGAAGGGTCCGCGCCGGTCTCCTTCAGCCAGGCCAGTACGACCGGTGCGAACGCCTCGTTGATCTCGACCAGGTCGATGTCGTCGATGGTCAGGCCGGTCTTCTTCAAGGCGTGCGCGGTGGCCGGGATCGGCGCGGACAGCATGCGGATGGGGTCCTCGCCGCGTACGGAGAGATGGTGGATACGGGCGCGCGGGGTGAGGCCGTGCTCCCGTACGGCGCGCTCGGAGGCGAGCAGCATCGCCGAGGCGCCGTCGGAGACCTGGGAGGAGACTGCGGCGGTCAGCCGGCCGCCCTCGACCACCGGCTTCAGCGCCGCCATTTTCTCCAGCGAGGTGTCCCGGCGCGGCCCCTCGTCGGCGGTGACGTCCCCGTACGGTACGAGTTCGCGGTCGAAGCGGCCCTCGTCGGCGGCGCGGAGGGCCCGCCGGTGGGAGCGGAGCGCGAACTCCTCCATCGCCTCGCGGGTGATGCCCCACTTCTCGGCGATCAGCTCGGCGCCGTGGAACTGATTGACGGGCGCGTCGCCGTAACGGGCCCGCCAGCCCTCGCTGCCCGCGTACGGGCCTTCCGTCAGCCCGAGCGGTTCGGCGGCCTGCCGGCTGGCGAAGGCGATCGGGATCATCGACATGTTCTGCGTACCGGCCGCCACGACCAGGTCCTGGGTGCCGGAGAGCACCCCCTGCGCGGCGAAGTGGACGGCCTGCTGCGAGGAGCCGCACTGCCGGTCGACGGTGACGCCGGGGACCTCTTCGGGCAGACCGGCCGCCAGCCAGCTGGTACGGGCGATGTCGCCGGCCTGCGGCCCGACCGTGTCCAGGCAGCCCATCACCACGTCCTCGACCGCGGCCGGGTCGACGCCGGTGCGCCGCATCAGGGCCTTGAGCACATGGGCCCCGAGGTCGGCCGGATGGACGGCGGCGAGCCCGCCATTCCGGCGTCCCACGGGGGTGCGTATCGCGTCGACGATGTATGCCTCGGCCATGACGGCTGCTCCTCGGTCGGTTCACGTGGGCGCGCAAGGGGCGCGCATCGGTCAGGTGCGTACGGCGACGCCGTCCAGGACCATCGAGAGGTACTGGCGGGCGATCTCCTCCGGGCTGTGCTGTCCGCCCGGGCGGTACCAGCTCACCGCGACCCAGACGGTGTCGCGGATGAAGCGGTAGGTGAGCCGGATGTCCAGGTCGGCGCGGAACACGCCGTCGGCCACCCCGCGCTCCAGCGTGCCCAGCCACGCCTGCTCGAACTTCGTCTGCGAGTCGGCCAGGTAGCCGAAGCGCGGCTGGGTGGCGAGGGTCCGGGCCTCCTTCTGGTAGATGGCGACGGCGGCGCGGTGCCGGTCGATCTCCCGGAAGGACTCGGTGACGAGGGCCTCGATGGTTTCCCTGGGGCCGAGCCCGGCGGCCAGCACGGTGTCGTAGCCGGCCCACAGCTCGTCCAGGAAGGTGGCGAGGATCTCGTCCAGCATCGACTCCTTGGAGTCGAAGTGGTAGTAGAGGCTGCCGGCCAGCATCCCCGCGGCGTCCGCGATCTTGCGTACGGTGGTGGCGTTGTAGCCCTGCGCGGCGAACACCTCCGCCGCGGTGTCCAGCAGCTCGCGGCGGCGCTCGGGGGACGGGCTCACGTTCGGTTTCTTCTTGGCGGTTGGCACGGTCCCATTGTCGCCCGGCCGCTCACGCACGCTGGCTGCTGACCGGTACGACCTCGCCCGTCATGTACGACGAGTACGCGCTGGCCAGGAAGACGATGACGTTGGCGACCTCCCAGGGCTCGGCGTACCGTCCGAACGCCTCGCGCGCGGTCAGCTCTTCCAGCAGTTCGTCGGTGGTCACCTTGGCGAGGTGCGGGTGCATGGCCAGGCTCGGCGCCACGGCGTTGACCCGCACGCCGTACTCGGCCGCCTCGACCGCCGCGCAGCGGGTCAGCGCCATCACACCGGCCTTGGCGGCGGCGTAGTGCGCCTGACCGCGCTGGGCGCGCCAGCCGATGACGGAGGCGTTGTTGACGATGACACCGCCCTCGCCCGCGGTCTTCATCCGGCGCAACGCCGCGCGGGTGCAGCGGAAGGTGCCGTTGAGTGTGACGTCGAGGACCCGGTCCCACTGTGCGTCGGTCATGTCGACCAGGTCGGCGGTGCCGCCGAGTCCGGCGTTGTTCACGACGATGTCGAGCCGGCCGTGGCGCTCCTCGGCCCGGTCGAGGAGGGCGGCCACCTGTTCCTCGTCGGTGACGTCGCAGGGCAGCGCGGCCACCTTGTCCGCGCCGAACTCCGCGGCGAGCGCTTCCGCGGACTCCTCGAGCCGGCGGGCGTGCGCGTCGGAGAGGACGACGCTCGCGCCTTCCTCCAGGAGCCGGCGCGCCGTGGCGCCGCCGATGCCCGCGCCGGCGGCGGCGGTGACGACGGCGGTGCGGCCGGCGAGCAGGGAGTGCCCGGGTACGTACGGGGGCGGCGGGGTCACGCGCGTGCCTCCTTCGGCAGGCCGAGCACGCGCTCGGCGATGACGTTCCGCTGGATCTCGTTGGAGCCGGCGTAGATCGTGTCGGAGCGGGAGAAGAGGAAGAGCCGCTGCCAGTCGGTGAGGTCGTACGGCTCGCCGGCGGCCAGCATCCCGTCGGCGCCGCAGACGTCCATGGCGAGCTCGCCGAGCTCGCGGTGCCAGGTGGCCCAGAAGATTTTCCCGATGGACGCCTCGGGGCCCGGGGCCCCCGCCGCGACACCGTCCAGCATCCGCAGCGCGTTGCAGCGGATGGTCTCCAGGCCGGTCCAGGCGCGGGCGATCCGGTCGCGGATCAGCGGGTCGGCGGCGGCGCCGTTGGCCTTGGCCAGCTCGATGACGGCGGTCAGCTCGCGGCGGAAGCCGACCTGCTGGCCGAGGGTGGACACGCCGCGCTCGAACCCGAGAGTGGCCATGGCGATGCGCCAGCCGTCCCCGGGGGCGCCGACGATGTTCCCGGCATCCGTACGCGCTCCGTCGAAGAACACTTCGTTGAATTCGGAGGTGCCGGTGAGCTGGGTGATCGGGCGGATCTCGACGCCGGGCTGCCCGAGCGGGACCAGCAGGTATGACAGCCCGGCGTGCCGGACGGAACCCGGCTCCGTACGGGCGACGACGAAGCACCAGTCCGACTCGTGGGCAAGGGACGTCCAGATCTTCTGTCCGGTGACCACCCAGTCCCCGTCGCCGTCGCCATCGCCGTCGTCGTCCCGCTCCGCCCTGGTCCGTACGTTCGCCAGGTCCGAGCCCGCGTCCGGCTCGCTGTACCCCTGGCACCACAGCTCCTCGACCGAGACGATCTTCGGGAGGAAGCGGGCCCGCTGTGCCGGCGTGCCGAAGGCGATGAGGGTGGGGCCGAGCAGCTGCTCGCCGATGTGGCCGACGCGGGCCGGCGCTTCGGCGAGCGCGTACTCCTCGTGGAAGGCGACCTGCTGGGCGAGGCTCGCGCCGCGCCCTCCGTACTCCTCCGGCCAGCCGATGCAGGTCCAGCCCTCGGCCGCCATGTGCCGCTCCCAGGCGAGGCGTTCGGCGAACGCCTCGTGCTCCCTGCCGGGCCCGCCGCGGCCGCGCAGATCCGCGAACTCTCCGCTGAGGTGGGCCCGCAGCCAGGCGCGGGCCTCGGTGCGGAACTCCTCGACGCTGCTCATGGCCGTACGTTAACCTACCAAACACTTGTTAGGGAAGGAGTCGCAGATGCCCACTGTGCCCGACGACGAGCCCGTACGTTACGAGCGGCAGGGACCGGTCGCGACCGTCACCATGAACCGGCCCGACTACCGCAACGCCCAGAATTCAGCGATGACTTACGCCCTCGACCGCGCCTTCTACCGCGCGGCCGACGACGACGAGGTCAAGGTCGTGGTCCTCGCGGGCGCCGGCAAGCACTTCTCCGCGGGTCACGACATCGGCACCCCGGAGCGCGACGCCCACCTCCCCTTCGATCGCAAGGCAGGGCTGTGGTGGGACCACAGCGACAAGGCGGGCGCGGAGAGCCGCTTCGCCCGCGAGTCCGAGGTGTACCTCGGGATGTGCCGGCGGTGGCGCGAGCTGCCCAAGCCGGTGATCGCGAGCGTCCAGGGCGCCTGCGTGGCGGGCGGCCTGATGCTCGCCTGGATCTGCGACCTGATCGTGGCCTCCGAGGACGCCTTCTTCGCCGACCCCGTCGTCCGCATGGGCATCCCCGGCGTCGAGTACTTCGCCCACCCCTGGGTCATGCCGCCCCGCATCGCCAAGGAGTTCCTGTACACCGGCGACCGGATGCCGGCCCGGCGCGCGTACGAGATCGGCATGGTCAACCGCGTCGTACCGCGCGAGGAACTATCCGCTTGTACACGGGAGTTGGCGACCCGCGTCGCCGAAATGCCGCGCATGGGTCTCGCCCTCACCAAGCGCGCCGTGAACCAGGCCGAGGATTTGCAGGGCCTGCACACCGGCCTGGACTCCGTCTTCGGCCTGCACCACCTCGCCCACGCGCACAACGCCGAGACGGCGCGCGACTCGCTCGGCGGCATGGACATCCGGGGCATGAAGGAGGCGTCCTCCTGATGGACCTGGACCTCTCCCCCGCCGACGAGGCATTCCGTGCCGAGGCCCGCGCCTGGCTCACCGCGCACGTGCCCCGCACCCCGCTGCCCTCCCTGGAGACGGCGGAGGGCTTCGCGGCCCACCGGGAATGGGAGCGCGAACTGGCCGCCGGGCGCTGGTCGGTGGTCTCCTGGCCGGAGGAGTACGGCGGCCGGGGCGCGTCCCTGCTCCGCTGGCTGCTCTTCGAGGAGGAGTACTACGCGGCCGGTGCACCCGGCCGCGTCAGCCAGAACGGCATCAACCTGCTCGCCCCGACCCTCTTCGAGCACGGCACACCCGAGCAACTGGCGCGCGTACTGCCGGACATGGCGAGCGGCCGGACGATCTGGGCGCAGGCATGGTCCGAGCCGGAGGCGGGCTCCGACCTGGCGTCGCTGCGGTCGACGGCGGTACGGACCGAGGGGGGATGGCTGCTCAGCGGGCAGAAGACCTGGTCCTCCCGGGCCGCCTTCGCCGACCGCGCCTTCGGGCTCTTCCGCAGCGATCCGTCCGGCGCGGCCGAGGGCAAGCCGCACCGCGGACTGACGTACCTGATGTTCCCGCTGGACGCGGGCGGGGTGACCGTACGGCCCATCGGGCGGCTCGACGGCAAGCCCGCCTTCGCCGAGATCTTCCTCGACGAGGTCTTCGTGCCGGACGCGGACGTGATCGGGGAGCCGGGGCAGGGCTGGCGGGTGGCCATGAGCACGGCGGGCAACGAACGCGGGCTGACGCTGCGCAGCCCGGGCCGCTTCCTCGCCGCGGCAGACCGGCTCGTCGCACTGTGGCGCGAGCGCGCCGACCCGGCCGACACCGCGCTGCGCGACCGGGTGGCCGACGCGGTCATCGGCGCCCGCGCGTACCAGCTCTTCACGTACGGCAACGCGTCGCGCATCGCGGCCGGAGCCTCGATCGGCACCGAGTCGAGCCTGAACAAAATCTTCTGGTCCGAGTACGACATCGCGCTGCACGAGACGGCGCTCGACCTGCTCGGCCCGTACGGGGAGCTGGCGGACACGGCGCAGGACGCGCCCGCGCACGGGAGCTGGGCCGAGGGGTACACCTTCGCCCTCGCCGGCCCGGTCTACGCCGGTACCAACGAAATCCAACGCGACATCATCGCCGAGCGGCTGCTCGGTCTGCCGAAAGGACGCCGGTGATGCGGTTCCTCCCCGACGACGCGCAGCGGGAGTTCGCCCGCTCCCTGGACGCCCTGCTCACGGCGGCCGACACGCCCGCGGTGAGCAGGGCCTGGGCGGCCGGCGACACCGGCCCCGGCCGCCGGCTGTGGACCCGCCTCGCCGACCTGGGCGTCTTCGCCCTCGCCGTACCGGAGGCGTACGAGGGAGTGGGCCCGCTACCGGTCGAACTGGCCTTTGCCTTTACCGAGTTGGGGCGTCACGCGGTGCCCGGCCCGGTGGTGGAAACCGTGGCGGCCGCGGCCTTCCTGGACCGGCTGGGCGAGGGGAGCGGTACGGCCGCTGGTGAGTGGCTGCCCGGCATCGCCTCGGGCAAGACCGTCGCGTCCTTCTGCGTGGTCACCGACGGGAGCCCGTACGCGCTGGACGCGGCAGCCGCCGACACAGTTCTCGTCGTCGACGGTGACACCGTACGCATCGCCGAATCCGCAGGTCCCGTGCAGCCCTCGGCCGACCCGGCGCGCCGCCTGGCCCGGCCGCTCGGCGGGGCGGTACTGGCGCAGGGGCCGCGGGTGACCACGGCCGCCGCGCACGCCGCCGATGTCGCCGCGCTGGCCACGGCGGCACAGGCGCTCGGGCTGGGCCGCGCGCTGCTGGCGCACACCGTGGAGCACGTCCGGCAGCGCACCCAGTTCGGGGTACCGATCGGCTCCTTCCAGGCGGTCAAGCACCGCTTGGCAGACACCCTCATCGGCTTGGAATTCGCGCAGCCGCTGGTGCACGCGGCGGCGCTGGGCCTGGCGGCGGGCGATCCGGCGGACGTGCCGGCGGCGAAGGTGTCCGCCTGCGAGGCCGCGTACGCCGCGGCACGCACCGCCCTCCAGCTGCACGGCGCCCTCGGCTACACCGACGAGCTGAATCTCTCCCTGTGGATACGCAAGGCCCGCGCGCTGCGGTCGGCCTGGGGCACCCCGGCGGACTGCCGCGCCCGCGTCCTGGAAGGGGCCGGGGTATGCGGGAGCTGACGCCGACGGCGGAACAGGAGGAACTGCGGTCCGCCGTACGGGCGGTGCTCAGGCGGCACGAGGGCGCGGCGGCCTGGCGCCCGCTGACGGAGCAGGTCGGCATCGCGGGGCTGGCGGTGCCCGAGGAGTACGGCGGCGCGGGCTGCGGAGCCCGCGAAGTACACGCCGTCATGGAGGAGTTGGGGCGCGCGCTGAGCCCCGTACCGTTCCTCGGTTCCGCCGTGCTCGCGGTGCAGGCACTGCTGGCATCGGGCGACGCGGCAGTGTGCAAGGCGCTGCTGCCGCGGCTGGCCGAGGGCAAGGCCGTGGGGACACTGACCTGGGCCGAAGGGGGGTCCTGGGACCCAACGGCGATCCGTGCAACGGCCGCCCCGGAACCTACCGGGACGTGGCGGCTCACCGGCACCAAGGAGTACGTACTCGACGGGGCGACGGCCGAGGTACTGCTCGTGGCGGCCCGCACCGATGCCGGGGTGTCGCTCTTCCAGGTGGCGGTGAACGGCTCGGGCGTCCACCGCGAGGCATCGGTGACGATGGATCAGACACGGGCCATGGCACGGCTGGTACTCGACGGTGCCGAGGGCCGGCTGATCGGCACGGACGGCGACGGCGGCCGAGTCCTACGGCAGGTACTGGATCTGGCCTGCACGGCACTGGCCGCCGAACAGGTCGGCGCGGCCGAGCGCTGCCTCGAACTCACCGTCGCCTACACCAAGGACCGCGTCCAGTTCGGCCGCCCCATCGGCTCCTTCCAGGCGGTCAAGCACCGGCTGGCGGACGCGTACGTACTGGTGGAGTCGGCCCGGTCGGCGGCGCTGGGCGCGGCGTTCGCGGCGGGAACACCGGAGTCGGCCCGGGCCGCGGCCGTCGCCAAGTCGGTCTGCTCGGAGGCGTTCTCGGCGGTGGCGGGCGAGATGATTCAGCTCCACGGCGGAATCGGCATCACCTGGGAGCACGACGCCCACCGGTACTTCAAGCGCGCACACGGCACGGCCCACCTCTTCGGCCCACCGGCATGGCACCGCTCGCGGCTGGCCACCGACCTGGGCCTGCCGGCCGTCGTCCAGCGCGTGTCTCCCTGATCCGCTCCCCGCAATGACCGGCTCAAGAAGCCACTTTGACAGGGAAAACGCAACTTCGACATGGCACGCAGAGGCAGCTACCTTCACCTGGTCTTCGGCGATCGCTCGCCCACGGTCGCACAGGCGTTCCTTCAGGCTGAGCCACTCGTGGGTCCACGCCAAGCAACCTCAACCAGGGAGAGACGCATGCCCCATCTTGCTCTGTACACATTCGGCGTCCTGAAGTCACCTCTCGCCGATCCCACACCTCTCACGCGCGAACTCCACGACAGCGGCGAGGCCGTCTACCGGAAGATCAGCCGGCACCCCGGGTACCTCGCTCGTGCTCAAGCGGCAGACGGTGGCCGGGGCGCACACTTCGACCTGGACTGGGGTGCATGGGGAGAGTTCGCCGTACCGGCCTGGTACGGCAAGGGCCGCACTGCGGAAACCATCGCCATGGACGCGACCCTCTCACTCTGGACCGGCCTGCGCCCCGCCTTCGACGCCATCTACACCGGTCTGCACCGCGAGGCGCTGAACAGGCGTTACGACTGGTTCGAGAGGACAGGACACCCGAGTTACGTGTGCTGGTGGGTCCCCGACGGCGTGATACCCATCTGGCAGGACGGGGTTTCCAGGCTGGAGTACCTCCATGACCACGGCCCCGCGCCGCACGCCTTCACCTTCCACCACTCGTTCGCCCCGGACGGGACTCCGACCAGGATCAAAGGCATCGGGCCGAAGAGCGACCAGGTTCGCTGACGTGGGACCGAATCGAGCTGCCTTCCTCGTTCGGACCCGACGCTGAGCGGCGAGGAACCTAGCCGGAGGCGCTCGGTAGCCACCTGGTAGCGCCCACCACTTCACGCGCTATGTCGACCACGGCACGTCCGTCGGTCGCCACTCGCACCGTGCCCAGGGGCATCTGCTCATCCAGAATCCGCGCCTTACGGGCGCTGCTCTGCAACTCGTGCTCCAGCTCCGACCCCCGTTCCCGCCCGGTCAACCGCTCACGAGCGGTGGCATCGGATGCGGTGAGCACCACCCGTACGATCCTGACATTCACACCCATCGCACGCTGGAACATGCCCTCGTTCTCGGCCAGAACGCTCACCGTGTGCGTGTAGATCAAGCGGCGGTACCCGAGCTCGGCGTAGTTCGACCAAAGTGCCGTCAGATTGCGCTCGGCGATCTTCTTGCGGTCGGGATCCCCGTCCGGAGCAGGATGGGCCTGCCCCATGAAGTCACCTTCGATCACGCAGTGAGCAACCATCGCAGCACGCAGATGCGCCGAGACCTCCCATCCCACCGTCGTCTTGCCGACACCAGCACGCCCTCCGATGAGCAGTACCTCTGCTTGATCCATAACGGCACCTTGCCACCGAGTAGGCGAACCACGCGAACCACATGTGTGCGGATCAGGGAGACAAGCCCTGGTCCGGAGACGGGCTCTGGTCCGGAGACAGGCCCTGGTCCGGAGACAGGCCCTGGTCCGGAGACAGGCCCTGGTCCCGGTCCGGTCGGCCGCCGTCCTCTCGTCCCTGCCGTTCCTCCAACTCGGCCAGCTCCGCCAGCATTTCGGCGGCCCGGTCGCGTTCCGCCGCGTAGTAGCGTTCCGCCCATTTGAGGGTGAGTTCCGTGTAAGCCCAGGCGGGCTCGGTGGCGGCGCCTTCGGCGTCCGCTGCCGCTCGTCGGCGCATGGTTTCGGCGTAGTCCTGGTGCGTGGCGAGTACGTCGCGCATCCGGGGCGGGCCCATGAGGTGGCCGAGCCACAGGCGCAGCATGACGCCGTGCTTGAGGACCGGCGGCTCGACCGGGGCCTCGCGCGTCCAGGTGCGGACGGCGGCCGTGCCCGCCTCGGTGATCCGGTACACGCGCTTGCCCCGGCCGCCGGTCTCCGGCGTGACCGTCCGCGAAGTGGCGTAGCCGGCCTTCTCCAGCCGCTTGAGCTCACCGTAGATCTGGCTGAACGACGGGCTCCAATAGAAGAAGCCCAGTGACCAGTCCGCCCATTTCTTCAGGTCGTAACCGGACAGCTCAGCGCCGAAGGAGAGCAGCCCGAGCACCGCCCAGCCGGTCGCGGGCAGGTCCGCGGCCCGGCCGCCGCCACCGGGATCCCCGGCCTCCGCGCCACTCGTATCGTCTTGCGCCACCACCGCAGTCTAGGGAGTCGACGCGGCGCTTCTCCCACTGGTCGGGACTTCGCCGTAGCCACCGCGGCGGCGGACCGGTGTGATGGCCGCGGGACACGGCAGCGGAGCAGGAGGGCGTGATCGTGATCAGTATGGACAGCCGCGAGCGGGGCGATGCGGACGTGCAAGCTCCCGTCACCGTCGCGCAGTTGGCGGACTTTGCCGCGGCCGCGTTCGGGGAGGCGGAGGCGCTGGCCGACGGCGAGGTGCGGTGGAGCTTCGCGCGGTTGCGGGACGAGGTGCACGCGGCGGCGCGGGCCGCCGTGGCGCACGGCGTGGCGCCCGGCGACCGGGTGGCCGTCTGGGCGCCGAACAGCCGGGAGTGGATCGCGGCGGCGCTCGGCGTGGTTTCGGTGGGCGCCGTTCTGGTACCGGTGAACACCCGTTACACCGCTGCCGAGGCCGCCGACATCGTCCGGCGCAGCGGCGCCCGGCTGCTGTTCACCGAGCGCGGTTTCCTCGGCAAGGATTACGTGGCGATGCTGCACGACTCGGGCGCCGACCTGGGCCGGCTGAGCGGCACGGTGGTACTGCGTGACCGGGTGAGAGACTTGGCCGCATCACCCGCATACGGAGCCGTCTCCTGGGAGGACTACCTGGCGGCGGGTGCCGCGGTGCCCGATGCCGAGCGGGTCGCCCGTACCGCTGCCGTACGCCCCGACGACCTCTCCGACATCCTCTACACCTCCGGCACCACGGGCCGTCCCAAGGGCGTGATGATCACGCACGGGCAGACCATCCGGGTCTTCGAGAACTGGTCCCGCGCGGTCACACTCCGCCCCGGTGACCGCTATCTGCTCGTCAACCCCTTCTTCCACACGATGGGGTACAAGGCAGGGGTGCTCGGCTGTCTGCTGCGCGGTGTGACGATGCTGCCCGAGCCGGTCTTCGACACCGGGCTGATGCTGCGTCGGATGGCCGAGGAGCGGGTGAGTGTGCTGCTCGGGCCGCCGACCGTCTTCCACGGCCTGATCCGCCATCCCGAGCGCGAGCGGCACGACCTGTCGGCGCTGCGGCTCGCCGGTACCGGCGCCGCCATGATTCCCACCGCGCTGATCGAGGAGATCCGCCGGGAGCTCGGCGCGACGGACGTCTTCACCGCGTACGGGCTCAGCGAGTCGACCGGGGTGGTCTCCATCTGCCCCGCCGACGCGGACGCCGCGACGGTCGCGCGTACCGTCGGCGTCGCGCTGCCCGGCACCGAGCTGCGGGTCGTCGGCCCGGACGGCCGCGTGCTGCCGCCCGGACGGCCCGGCGAAGTGGTCACGCGCGGCTATCACGTCATGGCCGGCTACCTCGACGACCCGGAGGCCACCGCGCGCGCCATCGACGCGGACGGCTGGCTGCACACCGGTGATGTCGGCGTACTGGACGAGCACGGCTTTCTGTCCCTCACCGACCGGCTCAAGGACATGTACGTCGTGGGCGGCTTCAACGCATACCCGGCGGAGGTGGAGCACGTGCTCGGCGCCCACCCCGGCATCGCCGAGGTCGCCGTCGTCGGAGCGCCGGACGAGCGGCTCGGCGAGGTCGGCGTCGCCTTCGTCGTCCCCGGCCCCGGACAGGAGCCGCCCACCCCGGACGGGCTCACCGCCTGGGCCCGGGAGCGGCTCGCCAACTTCAAGGTGCCGCGCCGTTTCCACCTCGTACCGGAACTGCCGCGCAACGCGAGCGGCAAAGTCCTCAAGACCGAGCTGCGCCGTGCTGCCCGCGACGGCCTGCGGGGCGAGCGCCCTTCCGGCTGACGCACCGCCGCTCACCTGCGGCATCGGTTCTATACTCACGCCCGTGACCGACTCGACCGCGCCCTTCGACCCCGCCGAACTGCCACCGACCAGCTGGGCGGTGCTCGGGCTGCTCTCCTTCGGGGAGGAGCTGTCCGGGTACGACCTGAAGAAATGGGCCGATTCGAGCCTGCAGTTCTTCTACTGGAGCCCGTCGGCCAGCCAGGTCTACGGCGAGCTCAAGCGGCTGGAGAAGCACGGTTACGTCACGTCGCGGACGGTCGTCCAGGACGACGGCGTGCGCGGCAAGCGGATGTACAGCATCACGCCGAGCGGCAAGGAGGCAGCAGCGCGGTGGGTCAGCGAGGCGCCGGTCGAGCCGCCGGTCCTCAAGCACGGCGTCATGCTGCGGCTGTGGCTCGGCCACCTGACCGAGCCCGACGAGCTGCGGGCCATCCTCGAACAGCACCGCGCGTACGCGGAGAAGATGACCCACCGTGCCCGCGCCACGGCCGAGGGCTCGGCCAAGGAGCCCTCCTGGGCGTACACCGAGCTCGTCCTGCGCTGGTCGGAGAAGTACTACGCGGCGGAGCGGGAGTTCGCCGAGTCGGCGCTGCGGGACCTGGACGAGGTGGCCGCAAAGGTGCGCGCCGCGCAACAGCAACGCGACTGAGCACCCGCCCCGGCCTACCCTGCAGCGGTGAAGCGTGCCCGCCACAGGTCGCGGAGCACCGCGATCTCGGCCATGTGGTGGATGAATTCGAGGTTGGCCCCCGCCAGCACGCCGATGAACGGGTCGTCGGGGTCGGAGCCGTACGGGTACTGCGAGAAGCCGACCGTGTCGAGTTGCTCCTCGGTGACCGCGGCGATGCTGTCGCGCCAGCGGTCGATCACCGCCCAGAACCGCTGAAGGGCCAGGTCGGCGGAGGGCGTGAAGTCGACCAGCAGCTTCGGCTCCTGCCGCCGTTCGCCGAAGGTCCACTCCCATGGGCCCGCGAAGTGGAAGTGCAGATGTCCCAGCCGCCACGCGATGGTCGTGACGGGCGTGGCGTCGGGCTCCGGCGGGCCGGTGTGGGCCAGGACCTCCTCGACCCGCTGGACACTCACGCTCCAGTCCTCGGCGATCTTGTCGACGGTCATGCCGCCGGCGGCCTGCCGGGCGACCTCGGCGTACTCGCTCGCCGGGATGTCCGGGGCGCCCAGGTCCAGCACCCACTCGCCGGGCCCGAACGCCCTGGGCGTCACCGCCTCGCCGCGGCGCCGGACCGACCAGCAGCCGGGCACCGGCTCCCAGAGGTACTCCTCGTCGCTGAGCCCCGCCAGCCGCACCTGGGCCATCTCCCTGGCCTTGTCGAACTGGTCGAGCAGTACGCCCAGACGGTCGGTCCGCTGACCCTCGATCTCCATGCCCGGCTCCCCCTCGCGGTCGCGGCTCGCATCTCACTGCGCTCGGCCGGAAGTTAACGGCTCACCACCCGGGACGCCACCGATTTCCCTCGCCTACGACCCGAACTATTTCGATTAGGACTATCGGTGGGGAATACTGAGGTAGGCAGGTCGACAGAGACGTGACGACGAGGTGAGGCCCCGCATGCCGTTGGATCCCGTGGCGAAAACCATCATCGAGCTGACCGAGGCGCACTTCCCGCGGCTGGGCACCGAGGTCCTCGACGCGGCCGAGGCGCGCCGGATCCTCGCGGCACAGCGGCCCCGCGCGGCGGTTCCGGTGCCGGTGGCGCGGGTGGAGGACCGACGGGTGCCGGGGCCCGCCGGAGCCCCCGAGGTGCCGGTACGGCTGTACTGGCCGCGGGAGGACGCCGACGGCGGGCTGCCCGTGGTGGTGTTCTGCCACGGCGGCGGCTTCGTGATCTGCGACCTGGACTCGCACGACGCCATCTGCCGGGACCTGGCCAACGCGACGGGCGCGCTCGTCGTCTCCGTCGACTACCGGCGGGCGCCCGAACACCGTTTCCCCGCTGCCGCCGAGGACGCCTACGCGGTCCTGTGCTGGGCCGCCGCGCACGCCGCCGAGGAGGGCGGCGATCCCACCCGCATCGCGGTGGCGGGCGACAGCGCCGGCGGCAACCTCGCCGCGGTACTCCCCCTGATGGCGCGGGACCGCGGCGGCCCGATGCTGCTCTTCCAGCTGCTGATCTACCCGATGCTCGACCCCGCCCGGAACACCCCCTCCTACCGGGAGAACGCCCGGGGTTACTTCGTCACGGCCGACCATCTGCGCTGGTACTGGGAGCAGTACCTCGGCACGGACGGCGACATGGACGCCTGCGGCGACGTGCACCCCTCCCCCGATGCGCGC
>NZ_NHSG01000335.1:0-3958 GCF_020024005.1 Streptomyces purpurogeneiscleroticus | reverse complement strand
ATGAGGGGGCCGAGGGGTGCCCGATGGGGGCGTTCGGGGCGGTCTCAGCCACTCCGGTCCGCTCAAGTGAGGCCGGGATTGGCGCATGTGAGGGGCCTCGTTCCCGTAGTGCGGGCAAGCGCTACGGAGGGGCGCGCCGCGCTTGTAGGGTGTGCGCATCCAACCGGACGACGGGGTCCGGTCATCCGGTTGAGTTGCAGAGGTTTCTACGAGCAATGCGTATTGGTGTACTCACCTCCGGAGGCGACTGCCCCGGTCTGAACGCCGTCATCCGCTCCGTCGTGCACCGCGCCGTCGCCGACCACGGCGATGACGTCATCGGCTTCGTCGACGGCTGGCGCGGCCTGCTGGAGTGCGACTACCGCAAGCTCGACCTGGACGCGGTAGGCGGCATCCTGGCCCGTGGCGGCACCATCCTCGGCTCTTCCCGCGTACAGCCGGCCCACCTGCGGGACGGCGTCGAGCGGGCCCGCGGCCACGTCGCCGACCTCGGCCTGGACGCGATCATCCCGATCGGCGGCGAGGGCACGCTCAAGGCGGCCCGGCTGCTGTCGGACGCCGGCCTGCCGATCGTCGGCGTACCGAAGACCATCGACAACGACATCGCGTCGACCGATCTGACCTTCGGGTTCGACACGGCGGTCGGCGTGGCCACCGAGGCGCTGGACCGGCTCAAGACGACCGCCGAGTCGCATCAGCGGGTGCTGATCGTCGAGGTCATGGGCCGGCACACGGGCTGGATCGCGCTGCACTCCGGCATGGCGGCCGGCGCGCACGCCATCGTCGTGCCCGAGCGCCCCTTCGACATCGACGAGCTGTCGGAGCGGGTCGCGGCGCGCTTCGAGGCGGGCAAGAAGTTCGCGATCGTCGTCGTGGCGGAGGGCGCGAAGCCGCGCGCGGGCTCGATGGACTTCGAGGTCGGCGGCAAGGACATGTACGGGCACGAGCGGTTCGCGGGCGTCGCCCGGCAGCTGGCCGTCGAGCTGGAGGGCCGGCTCGGCAAGGAGGCCCGCGCGGTGATCCTGGGGCACGTGCAGCGCGGCGGGACGCCGACCGCGTACGACCGTGTGCTCGCGACCCGCTTCGGGTGGCACGCGGTGGAGGCGGCGCACCGCGGCGACTTCGGGATGATGACGGCGCTGCGCGGTACGGACATCACCCTGGTACCGCTGGCGGAGGCCGTCGAGACGCTGAAGACCGTACCGGGCGACCGGTACGCCGAGGTGGAGTGCGTGCTGTAACGGCGCGGTCCGCGACTCGTCCGTACAGGGCCGCCCCCGGTCACCGTCCGTGCCGGGGGCGGCTCTAGGCTGGTCGCGGAGCATTGGTGCGAATCAGGAGCGAGCGGATGGATCACAGCGGGCACGGCATGATGATGGATCTGCCGCCGTTCACGCTGGGGCGCGGGCTGGAGTTCGGCGGCGACGCCTTCTTCCTCGTCGGATGCCTGCTGGGGCTGGCGCTGTACGGCTGGGCCGTGCTGCGGCTGCGGCGGCGCGGCGACAGCTGGCCGGTGAGCCGCATCGTGGCCTGGGTCGCGGGCGTGCTGTCGGTCGCCCTGGTGATGTGCACGAAGCTGAACGACTACGGCATGGCGATGTTCAGTGTGCACATGGTGCAGCACATGGTGATCAGCATGCTCTCGCCGATCCTGCTGCTGCTCGGCGCGCCGGTGACGCTGACGCTGCGGGCGCTGCCGGCCGCGGGCCGCGGCCGCAAGGGCCCGCGCGAGCTGCTGGTGGCGCTGCTGCACAGCCGGTACATGCGGATCATCACGCACCCGGCGTTCACGATTCCGCTCTTCATCGCGAGCCTGTACGCGTTGTATTTCACGCCGCTCTTCGACTTCCTGATGGGGTCGCGGACCGGGCACATCGCGATGATGGTGCACTTCCTGGCCGTGGGGCTGGTGTTCTTCTGGCCGATCATGGGTGTGGACCCGGGTCCGCACCGGCCCGGTTATGTGATGCGGATGCTGGAGCTGTTCGCGGGGATGCCGTTCCACGCGTTCTTCGGCATCGCGCTGATGATGGCGTCGGAGACGATGGTGAAGGCGTTCCAGCACCCGCCGGCCTCGCTGGGTGTCGACGCGCTCGCGGACCAGCAGGCGGCGGGCGGCATCGCCTGGGCGTTCAGTGAGATTCCGTCGGTGCTGGTGCTGATCGCGCTGGTCTTCCAGTGGTACACGACGGAGAAGCGGCAGTCGGTACGGAAGGACCGGGCCGCCGACCGGGACGGTGACAAGGAGCTGGCGGCGTACAACGCCTATCTCGCGTCGCTGAACGCGCGCAGCCAGGGTTAGCGCCGGGCGGCGCGGAATCCGACGAAAGCTGGCGGTACGGGCCGCGGCCGGGGAACATGTCCCCAAGGCCGCGGCCCGTGGCATATCCCCGTACGGGCGGCCGTGAGGAGGATGCCAGGATGCCCGGATCGGCTAAGGCGATGGCAGGGTGCACGGTGGGCGGGCTGATCCTGGCCACGGCATACACGGTGGCGGTGGGCAGCAGCGGCTGGCTGTGGTTCGCGTGGGTGGTGCTGGCGCTGGTGACGGTCGGGGTGGTGGCCGGGAAGCGGTGGTGACCGGCGAGTGCCGGTGACTGCGAGTGCCGGTGGCTACGCGCGCCGTGCGGCATTCCGGGGTGTTACGGCCGCCGCCGCACGGTCGCGTGCAGTGGTGTGGCCGGCTGGAGGAGCAGGCCGGCGCGTGGGGTCGGGTCGGTGGGGGGCACGTCCAGGTGGTGGTGCTGGGCGAGGGTGGCGAGGACGAGGGTGGCCTCGACCTGGGCGAAGCGGGCTCCCAGGCAGGTGCGCCGGCCGCCGCCGAAGGGGTACCACGCGTGGTCCGGTACGGGGTCGGGCGCTTCGGGGCCCCAGCGTTCGGGGCGGAAGCGGGTGGGCTCGGGGAACCAGCGCGGGTCGCGGTGGGTGGTCCACTGGCTGCACCACACGACGGTGCCGGCGGGGATGCGGGTGCCGGCGAGGGTGGCGCCGTCGCGGGCGACGGCGGGGATGAGCCAGGCGGGCGGGTAGAGCCGGAGGGCCTCTTTGATGATCTGCCGGGTCCAGGGGAGCCGGTCGTAGTCGTCGATGGTGGGCGGGCGGCCGGCCAGTACCTCGTCGAGTTCGGCGGTGAGGCGTTCGCGGGCCTCCGGTGAGCGCGACAGCAGGTACCAGGTCCAGCTCAGGGCCGTGGACGTGGTCTCGTGTCCGGCGGCCCAGAGGGTGGCGGCCTCGTCGCGGACCTCCTTGGCGGTCAGCGGCCGGCCCTCTTCGTCGCGGGCCGCGAGGAGCCTGCTGAGCAGGTCGTCGCGGTCTTCGGTGTCGCCGCGCCGCTGCCGCGCGCGGATCAGCCGGTGCACCTCGGCGTCGATGGTGGCGACGGCCCGGAGCAGGCGGCGCCGGCCCGGGGTGGGGATCCAGCCCGGCAGGAAGAGGGTCATGTTGCGCAGTTCGGCGCCGATGCCGTGTTCGGCGACGGCCATCGCGTCGCTGAGGGCCCGGGTGCGGTCGCCGAGGTCGTTGCCGAACAGGGTGCGCAGGACGATGCGCTGAGTGAGCAGTGCCATCTGGTGGCGTACGTCGATGCGGTCGCCGTCCCGCCACTGCGCGGCCGTGTCCTGCGCGCACTCGACCATGGCGGCGGCGTAGCCGCGGACCTGGCGCGGGCGGACGGTGGGCTGTACCAGGGAGCGTTTGCGGCGCCAGTCGCTGCCCTTGCTGAGGATGAGGCTTTGGCCGGTGAGCTGTTTGAAGGCCCAGCCGATCTCGAGGAGCTCGAAGGTGCGTTCCCGGGCGGCGAGGAATTCGGCGATGTGGGTGGGGTGGAAGAGGAACAGGCTGCGGCGTGGTCCGAGGGACCAGGTCACCGCGTCGCCGTACTCGTCACGCAGGCGTACGAGGAAGGCTAGGGGGTCCCTGCCGAAGGCGGGGAGGTTGCCGAGGAGGGGCAGGCCGCGGG